>NZ_JANSHO010000079.1:0-49667 GCF_047502635.1 Synechococcus sp. RC10B2 | reverse complement strand
GCGATGCTGGGCAAAGTTCTGCTTTGTTCAGCGTTGCATAAGTCTTTCGGAGCGGGTAGGATGGTCAGGCCGTGGCTTAAAGGTTGCCAGGCTCCTGTCCTAAGCTGCCGTAGGTCATTGGCTATGCTGACCTCTTCCCCAACTCTTGAAGCTTCACAAAAAGCCTTCCCCTGGCAAACTCGGCAGCCGGCTCTGCTCGTGCTGGCGGATGGCACTTCCTTTGCCGGCTGGTCTTTTGGGGCGCCGGGCACGGCGGTGGGCGAGGTGGTGTTCAACACGGGCATGACTGGCTACCAGGAGGTGATGACCGATCCCAGCTACCGGGGGCAGATTGTGACCTTTACCTGCCCTGAGCTGGGAAACACCGGAGTCAATGAGCTGGACGAAGAATCGGCTCGGCCCCAAGTAGCAGGGGTGATTGCCCGCAATGTATCGCGCTTGGCCAGCTCCTGGCGGGCTACATCCACCCTTCCCCACTATCTGCAACAGCATGGGATCCCGGGCATTGCTGGGGTAGATACGCGGGCTTTGGCACGGCGGCTGCGCTCTCAGGGGGTGATGAACGGGGCCCTTTCCACAGAGACTTTGGATCCCCAGGTTTTGTTGGAGCGGGTGCGCCAGGCTCCTTCCATGCAGGGGTTGAGCTTGGTGGCAGAGGTTACCACTCCTCAACCCTACGAGTGGCTGGAGCCTACGCCTGCCGATTGGGACTATGGCCGCAGCCAAGGGATCCCGATTCCGGATCCCCCCTTGCGGGTGGTGGCGCTGGATTTTGGCATCAAGCGCAACATCTTGCGCCGCCTGGCCCGCTACGGCTGCCGGGTGATGGTGTTGCCGGCCCACGCCAGCCCCGAGGAGATTTTGAGTTACAACCCCGACGGGATCCTCCTCTCCAACGGGCCGGGGGATCCGGCGGCAGAGACGACGGCCATCCGCACCACCCAGGCGCTGCTGCAGAGCGGGAAGCCGATGTTCGGCATCTGCCTAGGCCACCAGATCCTCAGCCTGGCCCTGGGCGGATCCACCTACAAGCTCAAGTTCGGCCACCGCGGCCTCAACCACCCCTGTGGGCTGGAGAAGGAAGTGGAGATCACCAGCCAAAACCACGGCTTTGCGGTGGAGGCCGCTTCGCTCCCTGGGGATGGGGTGGCGATCAGCTACCTCAACCTCAATGACCGCACCGTGGCCGGGATCCGCCACCGCCAGTTGCCCCTCTTTTCGGTGCAGTACCACCCGGAAGCCAGCCCCGGCCCCCACGATGCCGACCACCTCTTTCGGGAGTTTGTCGAGCTGATGCTGCAAAACCGCTCGCGTTAGCCGCCCCTCACCCCCAGCCCCTCTCCCTGAGGGATTCCCTCACCCCCAGCCCCTCTCCCAAAGGGAGAGGGGAGCAGAGGCGTAGGGCGAGGGCGGCACGGGCTTCTTCTCGGTCGTCGAAGTGAATCTTCTCGGTGCCCAGGATCTGGTAGTCCTCATGGCCTTTGCCGGCAATGACCACCGTATCCCCTGGCTGGGCTGCGAGGATGGCCAGGCGAATGGCCTGCCGCCGATCCACCTCCACCGCCCTGGGGGATCCAGGGATCCCGGCCAAAATATCCCGTAGGATCTGCTGGGGATCTTCGGTGCGGGGGTTGTCGGAGGTAACGATCACCTGATCTGCCCAGGTGGCGGCAATGCGGCCCATCTGTGGGCGTTTGCCCCGATCCCGATCCCCGCCACAGCCAAAGACGCAGATCAGCCGGCCTTGCACTTGCGGGCGCAGGGCCTTGAGCAAGTTCTCCAGCCCATCGGGGGTGTGGGCATAGTCCACGATTACCGTGATGTCCTGCCCCGGCAAGGTTACCCGCTCCATCCGCCCCGGCACCCCGGGAAAATGGGGCAGGGCCGCCTGGATGAGCTCAAGGGGGATCCCCAGGTGCAGCGCCACCCCCACCGCCGCCAGCAGGTTGGCCAGGTTGAAGGATCCCACCAGGGGCGCTGCCACGGCCAAGGTGCCCAGAGGGGTGTGCAGGGTGGCCTGCAGGCCGTTGGGGTGAACTTGAACGTCGCCGGGCCAGAGGGCAGGGATCCCTTCCAGGGGCTGCAGGGAATAGGCCCAGGGCTCCAGAGAGGCTGGGATGGTCTCAAGCAGCCGCCGTCCCCCCTCGTCGTCGGCGTTGACCACCGCCCGCCCCTGCAAGTACTCCGGCTGGAAGAGGGTGGCCTTGGCCTGCCAGTAGTTTTCCATGCTGCCGTGGAAATCCAGGTGATCCTGGGTGAGGTTGGTCCAGACGGCAGCGGCAAAGCTACACCCCCAGGCCCGATCCTGGGCCAAGGCATGGGAGCTGACCTCCATCACCGCCACCTCCGCCCCGGCTTCTTTGGCTTGTCTCAGGCTGCGCTGCAGCTCCAGCGGAAACAGGGTGGTGTGGGGGGCTACTTCACAGTGCCCAGGCCAGCGGTTGTAGAGGGTGCCCAGCAAAGCAGTGGGGCGACCGGCGGCCTGCAGCAGATGCTCGATGAGATGGGTGGTGGTGGTCTTGCCGTTGGTGCCGGTAACTCCCACCAGGGTAAGCTGGCGGGCGGGAAAGCCGTAGAAGGCCGCCGCCACCTGGGCCAGGGCCCTGTTGATGCCGCTGCGGGGCAAAACCAGAATGGGCTGACTGCCTCCTCCAGCCTCTCCGCTAACTTTCTCCCAAGCCTCCTGGGCAATAAGGGCCGCCACGGCTCCTCGGGTGAGCGCCTCGCGGACAAACTCGCCGCCGTCAACGCGGGATCCCGGCATGCCCAAGAAGAGATCCCCAGCCTGCACCTGGCGCGAATCGGCACACAGACCCCTGACCTGCACGCCCTCTAGGGATCCCTGAACCACCTGGGGTTGGATCCCGGCTTGGTTGAGCAATTGGCCTAGAGAAGGCTCCGCACCGCTAACGCCAACGATCCCGGCAGTCTCCATGTCACCTCTCACCCCAATGCTTTGCCGCCTACGGTATCCGCTCAGCCGGCTTCCTGGCCATAGATCCGCCAGATCTCTCCCCGAGAAAACCTAGGCCAGGGCCTCTTCCAGCTTCTGCTTGGCCCAGAGACGGGCGTAGAGCCCCTGGGGATCTGCCAGCAACTGGGCATGGGATCCCTGCTGCACGATGCGGCCCTTGTCCATGACCCAGATCTGATCCGCCTCCACCGCCGCCGTGAGGCGATGGGTAATGAAGATCGCCGTTTTCTGGGCCCTGGCCTGGCGCAGGTGGCGGAGAATGGCCTGGGCCGTCTGGTTGTCCACGCTGGAGAGACAGTCATCCAGGATCAAAATCGGCGCATCCACCAGCAGAGCCCGCGCCAGGGCCACCCGCTGCCGCTGGCCGCCAGAAAGGGTGATGCCCCGCTCCCCCACCAGCGTGTCGTAGCCCTTGGGAAAGGTGAGGATCTCGGCGTGGATGTGGGCGGCCTTGGCGGCCCATTCCACTTCCCAGTCTTCGGCATCCGGCTTGCCGTAGCGGATGTTATCCCGAACACTGGCGCTGAACAGAAAGCTCTCCTGGGGCACGTAGGCAATGGCCCGCCGCAGGGATCCCAGTTGGAGCTGGGTGATGTCCTGCCCATCCAAAAACAGTTGCCCCGGCTGGATCTCCAGCAGGCGGGGCAGGGCATTGGCCAGGGTGGATTTGCCCGCCCCAATCGGCCCCACCACCGCCACCAATTGGCCCGGCTCGACGCAAAAGTGCAGATCCTGCAGCGCCGGCGTTGCGGATCCTGTGTCGGCATAGGCAAAAGTCAGGCCCCTGGCCTCGATACACCCCTGCACCTGTTCCAGAGGTAGGGGTAGAGCCTGGGGAGCATCGCGGATGGTGGGCTCTACCCGCAGCAGGGCGTCGATCCGCTCCAGGCTGACCTGGCCCCGCTGGTAGGCAGTGATGGTAAAGCCCAGCAGAGTGGTGGGAAACACCAGCCGTTCCACGTAGAGGGTGAGGGCAGAAAAATCCCCAATCGTCAGCGTCCCGGCGGCAATCTGGGGTCCGCCCACCGCCAGCAGCAGCAGCAGGCTCAGGCTGACCAAGGCCACCAGGGAAGGAAAAAGCAGGTTGCGGGTGAGGGCCAGGCGCAAATTGGCCTGCAGCAGCCGCTCGTTGCGGCGGCGAAACTCCCTCTGCTCGTGCTCTTCCTGGGCATACACCTTGATCAGGGCAATGCCGTTCATGTCCTCCTGGATGAGATCGCTTAGATCCGCCAGCTCCTGCTGCACCTGGAGCTGCTCCTGCTGCAGACGGGAGCTGCTCAACTTCACCAGCACCAGCATCACCGGAAACACCGATAGGGCCAGGGCGCTCAGACGCGGCTCAATGCCAAACATGGCCGGCAGCGTACTGCCGTAGGCAAAGATCGTGTTGGCCAAGTTAAGCAGGGCAAAGCCCAACAGGCGGCGGACATTTTCCACATCGCTGGTGATGCGGGTGAGGATATCCCCAACCGTCTGCTGGGCAAAGTAGGAAGGCTGCAGCGTCAGCAAATGCTCGAAGATGGCCTGCTTGAGGCGGAACTCCACCTGCCGCCCCACGCCAAACATCCACACCCGCGAGGCAATGCGAATGCCCATCATCAGGCTGGAGACGATCAACACCGTCAGGGCGTAAAGTGCAATGCGCTGCGGCGACAGGGCGGCCAAGTTCTGGCTGAGATCGTCGATGGCCAGCTTGACGTACCAGGGCAGGAACACCCCCAGGCCGTTTACCACCAGCAGGGATCCAATGCCCAGCGCCACCTGCCGGCGATAGGGGCGCAGATAATGGGCCAGTTGTCGGAGATGGGATCCCGCCACTCAGGTGCTCCTCAAGCCTTTTCCCACTCTAGCGCTGTGCCGGATCCCCCCGGTAGGGATCAGGCCAGAACTTGGGCCGGGGCCTGCTGCGCCAGCAGCTCCACCTGTTGCCGCGCCCAGGCATCCACTTCCAGAATGTCCTCCAGGCTGGGGGCAGGGATGACCTGGTGCCGCTCGCACACCTGCTCCAAAAGGCGAGGGATGTCCAAAAAGCGGATGCGCTCCTGTAGGAAGAGGGCCACCGCCGCTTCGTTGGCGGCATTCAACACTGCCGGCAGGGTTCCTCCTGCCTGTCCAGCAGCATAAGCCAGTTGTAGGCAAGGGTACTTGCGGTGATCCGGAGCCTTAAAAGTGAGGGATCCCAGCTTGACCAAATCGAGGGGATCCCAAGGGGTGGCTAAGCGCTCCGGCCAACTGAGGCCATAGAGGATGGGCAGGTGCATATCCGGCCAGCCCAACTGGGCCAGAACAGAAGTATCTGCCAGCTCGATCAAGGAGTGGACAATGCTCTGGGGGTGGATGAGGACCTCGATCCGGTCATAATCCAAACCAAACAGCCAGTGGGCCTCGATCACCTCCAGGCCCTTGTTCATCAGGGTAGCCGAGTCGATGGTGATCTTGCGCCCCATCACCCAGTTGGGGTGTTTGAGGGCGTCGGCCAAGGTGACCTGATCTAGTTTTTCGGCAGGCCAATCCCGAAAAGCTCCCCCGGAAGCCGTCAACAAGATCCTGCGCAGGGATCCCGGCGGCACCCCCTGTAGGCATTGAAAGATGGCCGAATGCTCCGAGTCCACCGGGATGAGCTTGACGCCGTACTCTCGTACCAGGGGCAGCACCACCGGGCCGCCTGCCACCAGGGTTTCTTTGTTGGCCAGGGCAATGTCTTTGCCGGCGCGGATAGCGGCCAAGGTGGGCAAGAGGCCGGCACAGCCAACGATCCCGGTCACCACCCGCTGGGCCGCCGGGTGGGCCGCCACCTGACACAGCCCCTCCGTTCCCGCCACCAGCTCCGGCAGCGGCCGCATCCCGGTCAGCAGGGATCGCAGCTCCGGCAGCAGCTCCTCCCGCCCGATGGCCACAATCTGGGGCCGAAACCGCCACACCTGTTCTGCCAGGAGGGTAACATTGCTGTAGCTGGTCAAGCCGACAACCCGAAAACGCTCTGGATACTGGGCCACCAAATCCAGAGTTTGGGTGCCAATGGAGCCGGTGGAGCCGAGCAGAGTGATGGCTTGCATAAGGGATCCCTTTTGCACCAGTCAATTTAATCAACTTGAGGAGAAGGAGCGCAAAAAAACCGCTGCCCTTACGGCGCATTGTGCCCTAGCGCTCCACCTCGCAGAGGGGTAGGCCTGCCTCCCGCCCTCATCTTATTCCTATCTGGGCTGGTCTGCTCCACCTGAGGCCAGCCCTCTCGATGACAAGGGATCCTCCGAGGGCCAGGCCTTAGCCGATTGAGAGCGCAGCCACTGGGCGAGCAGAGCCTCGATCAACTCCGAGAGGTCTTGATCCGATTCCAGCAGGAGGCGCTTCACAGCTCGGTGCGTCTCTTTGGAAATGTAGGCCGTCAGCTTGACGTACTCAGAGCTGTTGGGCTTGGCGCCTGCTTCCGGCGGCTCAGGGATCTTGTAGGCTTGGGCGCTCAGTTTTTTGGGGGCAGGGCGAGCCGGGATCCCCTCTGGCTGTCGGTCGAGCAGGCGCTTAAACTTGCTCATGACAGGATTTCCTCTCCCACCGCAACGTAGTCTGACCAGGCTTGCTTGGCTCTGGGATCCGGGATCTCGTTGACACAGACTCCCTCCAGGGCAGCCTGCTGAAAGGCCACCGTGCGGCGAATCGAATGGTGGCAGAGCGGGATCCCGGCCTGTTGGAGAAAGCTGCGGGCCTCGGCCCCATCCCGGTTGGGCCAGGGGGGAACCAGCGTCAGCAAAACTTTGCAGTGTTTTGCCCCCAAACGGTTCAGGGCGTTAACAGTCAGCATCAGAGCATCCAGGGCCAGGGCATCTGGAGAACAGGGCAAAAGCAATACTTCACACCGCTCCGCCACCAGGCTCAACTGTTCGGGGGTGGGGCGGGCGGGGGTGTCGATCAGCGTATGCTGAAAGCTCGTGGGCGTGGGCGTGGTGGGATCCCCGGCCACCACTTTAGACAGGAAAGGGAGAGCCGCGTTCTGCCCAGCGAGAAGCAGAGCGATTGGGATCGGCGTCGAGCAGCAGCGACACCTGGGGTGTACCTGCCTGGGCTGCGCACCGTTGTTGAAGGTAGAGGGCCAGATGGACCGCCGTGGTGGTTTTGCCCACACCTCCTTTGAACCCCAAGACCGCGATATTCATCTGCCACACACCCTCCCAACCTGGTTTTACAGCCCACTTCCAGAGGCGGAAAGAGGCAAGCTGTGCATCCGCGCGCCGGAGCCTGGGGTTTTGGGCAACTGAGGGGATCCGAGCGCCGCATCACGTTTTCCTCTCTCCGCACGCGAGGGGCTTCGCTGGTACGATATCCTTGGTCGGCAAAGCCGGCTGAGGAACTGCGGGCTCTCTCCCAGCCCCTCGCCCTCGGACGCTACCTCCCTTCCTCGTCCCGGAGAAGCTGAGCATGGCCCATCCCTCAAAGTCTCGCTCCTGGTCTCCTGTGGTGGGGCTGTGGCTGGCTCTGGGCCTCAGCGCCTGTGGCGGAGGGAATTCCGGTCGCCCCCTGCCGCCGCTCCCGGCCCCTCCTGCAGGACGCATCGAGGGATCCCATTTTGACGACCTCAACGGCAATGGCCTACGGGATCCGGGGGAGCCGGGGCTGCCGGGCATCACCACCTTTCTGGACTTGAACAGCAATGGACGCCTCGATCCAGGGGAACCCAGCACTGTCAGCGATGCCAACGGCAACTTTCGTTTCTCCAACTTGTCCCCCGGCACCTACCGGGTTACTGCCATCTTGCCTCCAGGGCGAGTGTTCACCACGCCGCGCCCAGGAGCGGGGCGGATTGTCGGTGGTAGGCCGGCTCAGCCGGGAGCCTTTCCCTGGATGGTGGCCTTGCTAGACGCGACTGAACCGGATCCTTTTCAGGCGCTGTCTTGCGGGGGATCCCTGATTGCCCCGGAGTGGGTGCTTACCGCCGCCCACTGCTTTTTCGACGACCAAGGCGAGCCGGACGTGGATGTCCAAAGTCTGGATCTGCTGTTGGGTACCACCGTCTTGCAAATCGGTGCCGGCCAGCGAATTCGGGCTGCGCAAATTGTTATCCACCCCAACTACGACCCCCAACGAGGGCCAGAGGGGGGGAATGACATTGCCCTGGTGCGCCTCTCTCAGCCGGCGGCGCTGCCTATCCTGCCGCTAGTGCAACCCGACCAAACCAATCTGACTGCCCCTGGTACTCTCGCCACCATCCTCGGCTGGGGAGCCACCTTCCCCCGCACTCTCGAGGAGGAGCCCAGCGGCTTTCCCAGGGCTCTACAGCAGGCCGAAGTTCCCCTCGTCAGCAACGAGGTGTGCAATGCTCCCCAGTCTTACAACGGCGCCATTTTGGAAACCATGCTCTGCGCTGGCTTTCCTCAAGGGGGTGTGGATACTTGCAAGGGTGATAGCGGTGGGCCCTTGGTTGTTCCTACCAGCAGTGGCTTTGCCCTAGCCGGGATCACCAGTTTTGGCCAAGGTTGCGCCCAGCCCAATTTCTACGGGGTGTACACGCGAGTGTCCAGCTTTGTGGGTTTTGTACAATCCGTAATCGGCAGCGCCCCCAGCCCAGCGCCAACGCCTTCTCCGCCGCCTTCCACCGGAACAACGGCCTCGTTTGTCGTGAATTTGAGAGAGGGTGAGGCGGTTTCGGGCCTCAACTTTGGCAGCCGCGCCCTGTAACCGTCAGCAGCAGGGCGGAGATGGTTTAGGATAGGGATCCCGATTGTGCTTTCGTTCTACTCATCGACGGAGGAGATAGCTTCTTTATGACTCAAGTGACGATTGGCGAAAACGAAGGGATCGAATCGGCGCTGCGCCGCTTCAAGCGCCAGGTCTCCAAGGCGGGCATTCTGCGGGATCTGCGCAACCATCGCCACTTTGAAACCAACCTGGAAAAGCGCAAGCGCAAAGCGGTAGCCATGCGGCGCAACCGCCGTAAGTCCATGGCCTAGGCAATTCTCAGTAGTCTGAACTTGGCTTGTGGCTATACAAGGTAGCCAAACCAGGGTTCGGCTTAGTTTTTCGGATCCCCAACGAGGCTAGCCTTCAGGGATCCGCTCAACACCTTAACTTCCAGCACCAGTTTCTCGCCGGCAAACCTCTTCGGCAAGGGAGGAAAGGGGGCGGAGCGCCGAATAGCGCTGAGCACGCCTGCATCCAGAAGGGAATCCGCCGAGGGGGTTTGCAGGTGCAACTTCCCCTAGGGTTCTTTTGAGCCAGGTGCCCTCTTGCCTGGCTGGCTCCTTCTCAGCAGGGGAAGCAGGAGAGTTTAGGTTCTTTGACACTCCCACCCAGGGGATTCTTACGCAGCTCAAAATGGACTCGCGAAGGCGCTTTCAACACGCCCCTAGACAGTTCTTTGAGGCATAACCTCAAAGTTCTGCTTACTTCGGACTTAAGTTCCTCCAGGTTAGTTATTGCCGCGCGGGTTTTGCACCGCAGTAGGTCGTTTTCCTGGAGAAGCTCTGTACTAGCTAAAAGAAGCAACTAAAGTTGCTCAAGGGCTTTTCCGCCCCGTACTAAAGTACGGGGCTACCAAGCTATCCTTTTGTGTAGGGGAGCAAGGCGCTATAGTAGAAGCCAAGTTGTGCAGACAGGTTTCGTGCTTCAGACTTCTCCTCCGCTCGGACGGATGGGCGCCTATCCCTTGGGGCAGGGCCGCTATCGCTTCTCGGTATGGGCGCCCTTAGTCGAACAAGTGGAGCTGAAGATAATCAGCCCTGTCCAACAGGTTATCCCTCTCAAGCAGGAGGAGCAGGGCTATTGGCAGGCGGAGGTGGAGGGGATCCCGCCGGGGCCGGTGGACTACCTCTACCGTCTGCACACCGCAGCGGGGGTGGTGGAGCGGCCAGATCCCGCTTCCCGCTGCCAGCCCTACGGCGTCCACGGCCCATCGCGGGTGGTGGATCCCCACTTCGACTGGCAGGATCAGGGCTGGCGGGGGATCCCGCTCTCCCAGTGGATCCTCTACGAGCTCCATGTAGGCACCTTTACCCCAGAGGGCACCTTTGCCGCCCTGATCCCTCGCCTGCCGCACCTGGTGGAGCTGGGGGTCAACGTGCTGGAGCTGATGCCGGTGGCCCAGTTTCCGGGGGAGCGCAACTGGGGCTATGACGGCGTCTATCCCTATGCCGTGCAGGCCAGCTATGGGGGAGCAGCGGGCCTGAAAGCACTGGTCAACGCCTGCCATCAGCAGGGCCTGGCGGTTGTTTTGGATGTGGTCTACAACCACCTGGGGCCGGAGGGGAACTACCTGCGGGACTTTGGCCCCTACTTCACCGACAAGTACCGCACTCCTTGGGGAGAGGCCCTCAACTTCGACGACCGCTCCTCCGACGGCGTGCGGGAGTTTTTCCTGCAAAATGCCGAGTACTGGCTAGAGGAGTTTCACCTGGACGGCCTGCGGCTGGACGCGGTGCACGCCATCTACGACTTCAGCGCCCACCCTTTTTTGCAAGAATTGGCGGAGCGGGTAGATGCCCTAGAAGCGCGCAGCGGCTGGCCTAGGGTTCTGGTAGCGGAAAGCGACCTCAACGATGTCCGCCTCATCACCCCCCGCGAGCAGGGGGGCTACGGGCTAGATGCCCAGTGGTGCGACGACTTCCATCACTCGGTTCACACCCTGCTGACCGGGGAAAAGACAGGCTACTACCAAGACTTTGGCCAATTGGAGCACCTAGCCAAGGCCTACCGCGAAAGCTACGTCTATTCCGGCCAGTACTCCCCCTACCGCGGCAGGCGCCACGGCAATTCCGCCATCGGCAGGCCGGGATCCCAGTTTGTAATCTGCATCCAAAACCACGACCAGGTGGGCAACCGCAGGCTGGGAGAGCGCCTCAGCCAGCTCACTTCTTTTGAAGGTCTCAAGTTGGCTGCCGCTGCTTTGCTGCTGGCCCCCATGCTGCCGCTGCTGTTTATGGGGGAAGAATACGGGGAGGTGGCGCCGTTTCTGTATTTTGTCAGCCACGGGGATCCCGACCTGGTGGAAGCGGTGCGCCAAGGACGCCGCCGCGAGTTCAGCGCCTTTGCCTGGCAAGGGGAGGTGCCGGATCCCCAAGCGGAAGAGACTTTCTTGCGCTCGAAGCTCAACTGGGAACTGGGCCACGCCGGCCATCACCAGGTCTTGCGGCGGTGGTACCAAACCCTCATTCACTTGCGCAAGACCCTGGCGCCGCTGCAAAACCTGGAGCGGAACTCGGTGGAGGTGGAGCTGTTTGCCCAAACTGGCCTGGCCCTGCACCGCCACCAGGGATCCCAAGCTGTCCTGGCCCTGTTGAACTTCAGCCCCGACCAGGTGGTCACCTACGCCCAATGGCCCGGCGGCAGTTGGCAGAAGCTTCTAGATAGCGGCGACCAGGGATCCTCCCTGCCGGCAAAAAACCAAGGGGAGCCCGTTGAGATACCGCCCTATGGGGTGGTGGTGTACGGCCAGAACACCTAGGAGAGGTGATCCCGGCCGCAGCCGTAGCGCCAGGCCTCGCGCCGCCGCTTCCAAAAGTAGTCTTGCGGGGTTGCTTCTGGGCGGTCAGCTAGCCTTTGCAAAAGCTCGTAGAGGCCGAGGGCGCCGAAGTGGCCCGCCCATTCCACCAGCTCCGGCAAGCCCAGCCGGGGCAAAAGCTCGACTACCAGCCAGGGATCCCGCCTCATCACGCCCCACAGCGCTTGGGCCAAGCCGCCCAACTGCACCACATCCTGCAAAAAGGGCTGCACCACCTGGGGGCCGGCGGCCATCATGGCCTCAAACACTCTGCTCAACAAGCGGTTAATGCTGTTGGGATCCCAGTTTTTCTCCGCCAAAGGGGGGATCATCGCCTTCTGAAACAGCCAGGTCACCGCCAAATTGGGCTGGTAGGGCTGCAGCAGGGCCAGGGCCGCCCGGTCGAGCTGCCGCTGCGCCAGGGCCTCGTGGATCCCCTGTTGCAGGCGATCCAGGTGGCGCAACATCGCCCCAAAGCCGCCAAAGCTCAAGGGCGACTGGCTGCCGCTGCTGTCTCCCACTGCCAAGAGGCGATCCCAGGGCAGTTGCAGCGGGCTGCGCCGGTAGGCGGGGAAAACGCCACCCAGCTTGCGCACCCAGCGGATTTGCTCCAGCTCAACCCCCTGGTAGGCAGGGAGCAGCCGGCAGTAGTCTTCCCAGAGCCTCTCTAGACTCGGTCGGCGGGGATCCCGGTCGCAGTAGGTAAACAGATAGGTGGTGCGCCCATCGCGGGCGGGGAAGGCCTCCCAGAAGGGCTGGTAGCCGTTCTGGGCTGGGGTAAAGCTGTAGAACAGATCCCCCGTGGGTTGCTCCGGCAGCCCCTGGGCACAGGATCCCACCACCAGACAGACGCTGTCCGGCGGCTGCCCTTGGCGGGCCTGGGCCACGATGGGGGAGCGGTGCCCCATGGCATCCACCAGGAGCTGGGCGCTGAGCTGGCCGGTGGTGGTCTGGATGCGGATCCCGTCGGGGTGGATTGTGGCGCCAAGAAAGCCAGTTTGCTCCTGCAACTGCCCTCCCCAGTCTAGGAAGTGCTGCTTGAGGAACTCCAGCAAGCTGACTGGATCCACGCCTACATTGAGCACCCCTTCCACCCACCAGGTAGGGCCCTCCCCAAAGCCAATGCGCCCTCGGGGGTAGTGGGTCACCTGCACCGCCTCCCATTCGGTCGGGGTGAGCAGCTCCAGCTCCAACAGCACTTGTAGCTCCCGCCGGGAGGTGTTCCACTCCTGCTCCCGCCCCCGCAGGATGCCGCGCTCAATTAGGATCACCCGCCAGCCCCGCTTGGCCAAGGCCGCTCCCAAGAGAAGCCCCAGGGTGCCGCCGGCAATCACCACATCGGCATCGGGGCTGCCCAGGCTCTCAGAACAGCAGTGAACCACCGCCGGGGGCAGCACCGTTGGTTTCTGCCGCAGGGATCCCCACCAGGCCTCCAAGGCAGGCAGAGTTTCAGGTGGGGAGACGAGTTCAGCCATGGCGGGAAGGACTAGGCTAGACCAAGCCGCGGCTGCGGAGGCGACGGTAGATCAAAACCAGCGTATCCGCCTCGCCCACGTTGCCCGGAAACAGCACTACCGGCAAGTTGGGAAAGCGGGGATGGTCTGCTGGCGTGAGCACCATGGAGATCCCTGGGTAGATCTGCCCCAGCAGCCGCACCGCTGGCAGGTTGAGGCCAACGCTGAGGATGTTGTTGGAGGTAATGCCGCCCTTGCTGATGAGATAGCCGATCCCTTCCGGCAGCCCCTGCACAATGGCCATCAACAGGCGGGAAACTCTCTGCCCAAAGGCCAGGCGTGCCTCCGGGTTGGCGCCGTCAAACCCCACTTCTTCCCGGCTGGTGTAGACCACCGGCGTCAGGCCCTGCCCGTAGGCGCGGTGGACTTGCTCCAGGATTGCCGGCAGCAGCTCGGCTTCCTTCCCCGCCTCCAAGAGCCGCCTTACCTCCACCTCGATGCCCTGGATCCCTGGCTCCTGGAGCAGGCGGGCCAACTGCTGGCTGGTCTTTTGGACATGGGATCCCACGATCACCACCCCTGGCCGGTCAGAGCGGACAAACTGCCCCATCTCTTCTGGCGGAACTGGCTGCGGCGGCAACTGGGCCAAAGCCGTCAAGAGGCTGGCGGCGCTGCGAAACAAAAAGCGCTTCCCCTGCTCTATGGCCGCCCAGACATCCTGGGCAAAACGATCCAGATCTGCCTGGGTTTCTCCATCCACCACACAGCAGACATTCCCCCCTAGGCTTAAAAGCTGCTCCAGACAGCCAGCGCGAATCTGCTCCAGGGTCAGTCGCACCACCTGCTCGGCCCGGATCCGCCCCTGGGTCTTTTCCTGCACATACTCGGGCAAATAGCTGTGGTGGTAGCCAAACACCGCATCGCGGGCAAACTCCGTCTCATGGACTGGCACCCAGCGGCCCTCCACCCGTAGATAATGGACACTGTTGCGGGTGATGCGTCCTCCTTCAAAAAAGGCCGGCACCAGAAAGTGGGCATCAAAAGGCCCCAGCTCCGCCGCCATCACATCCGTCTCCAAGGGATAGTGCCCGCGCAGCGTCGAGTCGGAGCGGCTGATAAAAAGGGCCCGCTCCCACCCCAGCTCTCCCATGGCCTGCTTCAGGGCCCGGCAGACCGACCGCGTCACCTCGGCAGCCTCCGCCGCTGGCAGGGATCGGGTGTTGGTGAGGATAAAGCGAATCGGCGAGCTATCCTGCAGCCCTAGCTTGAGTGTTTGCGGATCCCAGCGCGTGAGGAGCAAGCAACTGTGAACGGTTTGGGATCCGGTGGGATCATCGTCCAACACAACGATAGGGGGGAGAGCCATGAGACCGTCTCAATAGACAAAGCAACCCGAGAACTCCAGACAGACGAATTCCCCTCAAAGGGCAACCGCTATTTTCATCTTCCCCCAAGTTGGCCATCTTCCCTGCCCCTATTCCAGGCGAAGTTTGCCATGATTGAGATCAGCTGGCTCTGTTGAATCCAAAACGACTGCAGACATTTCCCCCCTGCCCACATCCATGGGAGAAAGCCATGGGGCAAGCTGAGCTGCAACTTCACATCAAACGGGTACAGCAGGACGTGCTGCGCATGGGGGCGCTGGTGGAAAAGTCGGTGGTCTTGGCCCAGCAGGCCCTGTTTGAACAGAACTTGGCCGCCGCCGAACAGGTGATCGCCCAAGACAAGCAAATTGACCGTTTTTATCGTCAAATCGAGAAAGACTGTATTAATTTGATTGCCTTGCGCTCCCCGGTGGCGCGGGATCTGCGCTGGATCAGTACCCTGATGCAACTGGTACGCGATCTGGAGCGGATTGGCGACTACGCCAAAGATTTGGCCGAAGTGGCCCTGCGCTTGGTCATGTACCCGCCGCCCCCGGAGCTGAGCCGCATTCGCCTGATGATGCAGCGCTGCCAGAAAATGCTCAGCCACAGCCTGGCCGCCCTGACGGAGTTGGATGCCGAGCTGGGCCGACAACTGAAGGGGGAAGACGACGCCGTTGATGAAGACTACACCAACCTTTACAATACGTTGGCGCAGCAGTCTGACATCAAGGGATCGATCGAGCCTATCCTGTTGATGTTGCTGGCGATCCGCTACCTAGAGCGTCTGGCCGACCACTGCACCAACATCGGTCAGCGAGTAGCCTTTATCGTCACCGGCCACCGCGACTAATCCAAGTGGCTGCGCCTGTCCCTTAATCGCGGCTCTCATTCCCCCTGGATACCCGCAATGGATTTCTCTCGGATTTTTCATCACTTTTTCTCTCAACCTGCCGAGCAATGGACCGATAAAGACGCGCTGCTTGCCCTCCTGCCAGCCTCAGACCCAGAAGCGCCGGAAATGCTCGAGATTGCCCTCGATGGTCTGGTACGGGCGGGGTTTCTCGAACGGACAGGGGATCCGCCCCGCTATCGGCGTAAGCCGGATGAATCCTTGGTGGTGGGGCGTTTGCGCTGTTCCAGCAAGGGCTTTTGCTTTGCCGTGCGGGATGAACCGGGGGCAGAGGATGTGTATATCCACGGCAGCAACCTTAGCGGCGCTTGGAACGGCGACCAAGTGATAGCCCGGATTACCAAAGAAGGCAATCGCCGCCGCAGCCCAGAGGGAGAGGTGGTAGCTGTTGTGGAACGGGCCAATCCCACTCTCGTGGGCCGCCTCAAACAGACGGAAGAGGGTTTCCGGGTGGTGCCTCTGGATGACCGGCTGCTGTTCGAGCTGGCCTTGACCGAGGGATCCCCTGCCGAGCTGGCGGAAGGTCGGGTGGCCTATGTGGAAGTGGAGCGCTACCCGCTGGGCAACTTGCCCCCCGTGGGCACGATTCGCAAGATCTTGGGCAATGGCCCGGAGGCGTCCATCGATGCGGATCTGGTCTGCTGCAAGTACGACCTGCCCCAGGAGTTTCCCCCGGCGGTGCTGGAGGCTGCGGCAACTCTGCCCAAAAAGCTGAGCCGCTCCGACCAAAAGAACCGTCGCGATCTGCGGGACTGGTTTTGCGTCACGCTGGAGCCGCTGGACTTGCAGCACCCCCACGGCCTCGAGCCCAACGTGGCCGTCTCCCTGCAGCGGCAAGAAGAGGGCCACTGGCTGCTGGGGGTGCACATTGCCGATGTAGCCCACTGGCTGGATCCGGATCACCCCCTGGAGCGGGAGGCGCAGCGGCGCACCGCCACGGTTTACCTGGATAGCGTGGTGCTGCCCCTTTTCCCGCCGGAAGTGCACAGCCGCCTGGCTCTGTTGCCGCAGCAGGAGCGTCTGGCCTACTCGCTGCTGCTGACCATTGACCCCGAAGGGGTGGTGCGCAACTTCGAGATCCACCCCAGCCTGGTGCAGTCGCGGGCCCACCTCTCCTACGGCCAGGTGCAGGCTCTCTTGGCCACCGCCGCGGATCTGGGCCCCGATGAGGAGGTGCCGGAGTTGATGGCCCTGCTGCAAAACCTGCTCCGTCTCAGCCAAGTCCTGCGAGTCAAGCGCCACCAGGCAGGCGGGTTCGATCTGCCCCTGTTGGATTTGCTCACCCCCTACTCTGCCGATGAAAGCGGCTATGGGCCCCTGCTGGTCAGCGATCGCCTCGGCGCCCACGCCCTGATGACCGAAATTCTGCTGCTGGCCAACCAAACCTTGGGCCACCATTTGCGCCAATTGGGGATCCCTTCGTTGGCCCGCGTGCAGAAGCCCCCCACCGCTGAGGCCCTGCAGAACTTTTTGCGTCTGGCCAACGCCATGAAGCTGGATCTGAACTTGCAGGATCCAGAAGCTGTGACGTTAGCCGATTGGCAGCGGATCTGTGCCCGCATCACCGCCCCCGATGTCTTGGCCGCAGGGACTAGCCCAGCCTTGGTGGCCCAGTTGTTGGCTACTCTGCCCCCCGTCGAGTATTGCCTGCAGCCGCTGCAGGAGCCGCTCGGCCATTTTGGCCTTGGCCTCAAAGAGCCCTACGCCTCTTTTACTGCCCCTTTGCGCCGCTATGCCGATTTGCTGAATTTGCGGGCTCTGCACCTAGCCTTGAGCAAAGGACGGGATCGCCGCAGCCCGCGCTCCAAAACCGTGGTGGATCTGCATGGCCCCGGCAGCTACGACCAAATTGATTGGCAGGTGCTGCCGCCAAAAGTGCATGAGGAGTGGCAGGCCTTTCTCC
This sequence comes from Synechococcus sp. RC10B2, assembly GCF_047502635.1. Taxonomy (NCBI): domain Bacteria; kingdom Bacillati; phylum Cyanobacteriota; class Cyanophyceae; order Synechococcales; family Synechococcaceae; genus Synechococcus; species Synechococcus sp. RC10B2. The sequence goes on along the minus strand of NZ_JANSHO010000079.1, from coordinate 32,592 downwards.
AAGCGCAACTGCCCAAAATCCAGGCGGGATATCAGCTCCATCAACAGGCAGAGCGGGAGCTGATGGGCTTGAAGCGGTGCGAGTTCATGCAAAAACACCTGGGGGAGACGTTCCCCGGCCTGATCGTCAGCGTCCAGAACTACGGCTTTTTTGTGCAGGTGGATCCCATCTTGGCGGAAGGCTTGGTGCGGGTCAGCACCCTGAAAAACGACTGGTACGAATACCGCAGCCGCCAGCAGGCCCTGGTAGGGCGCAAAAGCCGGCGCCAGTTCCGCCTGGGGGATCGGGTGGAGGTGCAGATTAAAAACGTAGACTACTACCGCCAACAAATTGACCTGGCGGTGATCGGCGAGGGACGGCCCTACGAAGAAGAGGAATAAGGCGGGGATCCGTCCATCAATCGCGGTAGGAGGGGACGGTTGTTGCGAACTCCGGCTTTGGCAAAATAGGCGATACCTGGATCGTAGGATGCCAGCAGCGCTTCCCCAAGTCGGCAGCAAGGGCTGAGAGCCCCTTGGCTGCCCCCTGCATTGTCTTCCTATACACTGTAAAAAAACTCCTGCCAAACCCCTATGCAGCCCACCAATCCCAACCAATTTACCGAGAAAGCCTGGAGCGCCATTGTCCAATCCCAAGATGTAGCCCGGCGGCACCAGCAGCAACAGTTGGAAACCGAGCATTTGCTGATCTCCCTTCTGGATCAAGAGGGGGGTCTCACCCAGACCATTTTGCAGCGGGCCGGCCTCGATCCGAGGCTGGTGCGGGATAGAGTGGAAAGCTTTATCAACCAGCAGCCCAAGCTGGCGCGGGTGGATCAGCTCTACCTAGGCCGCGGCCTGGAGACCACGCTGGATCGAGCCGAGGAGTTTCGCAAAGAGTATGGCGATGATTTTATCTCGGTAGAGCACTTGCTTTTGGGATCCCTGGACGACGAGCGGGTGGGCAAGCGCGTTCTAGCACCCCTGGGCTTGACGGTCGAGCGCCTCAAGCCCGTTATCCAACAGGTGCGAGGCAAACAGCGGGTTACCGACAAAAATCCCGAGTCCCGCTACGAGGCCCTGGAGCGCTATGGCCGCGACTTGACCAAGGCCGCCCGCGAAGGGAAGCTGGATCCGGTGATTGGGCGGGACGACGAGATCCGCCGCGTCATTCAGGTGCTCTCCCGCCGCACCAAAAACAACCCCGTCCTCATCGGCGAGCCGGGTGTGGGGAAAACCGCCATCGTCGAGGGCCTGGCCCAGCGCATCAACCGGGGAGACGTGCCGGAGTCGCTGAAAAACCGGCGGGTGATCGCCCTGGATATGGGATCCCTGATTGCCGGCGCCAAGTACCGCGGCGAGTTTGAAGACCGCCTCAAAGCCGTGCTCAAGGAGGTCACCGAATCGGAAGGGCAGATCATCCTCTTCATCGACGAGCTGCACACCGTGGTGGGGGCAGGGGCGGCCGAAGGGGCGATGGATGCCGGCAACCTGCTCAAGCCCATGCTGGCCCGCGGCGAATTGCGCTGCATTGGCGCCACCACCCTGGATGAATACCGCAAGCACATCGAAAAAGACGCCGCCCTGGAGCGCCGCTTCCAGCCGGTGTATGTGGATCAGCCCTCCGTGGAAGACACCATCTCCATCCTGCGCGGCCTCAAAGAGCGCTACGAGCTGCACCACGGGGTCAAAATCAGCGACTCGGCCCTGGTGGCAGCGGCAGTCCTCTCCAACCGCTACATCTCCGAGCGCTTCCTGCCCGACAAGGCCATCGACCTGGTGGACGAAGCGGCGGCCAAGCTGAAGATGGAGATCACCTCCAAGCCCGTCGAATTGGATGAAATCGACCGGCGCATCATGCAACTGCAGATGGAGGAGCTCTCCCTCAAGAAAGAAGACGACCCCGCCTCCAAAGAGCGCCTGGGCAAAATTGAGCAGGAGCTGGCCAACTTGATGGAGCGGCAGCGGGAGCTGAGCGCCCGTTGGCAGATGGAAAAAGAGGCCATCGAGCGGCTGCAAAACCTCAAGGCCGAGCGGGATGCCGTCAAGCTGCAGATTGAACAGGCAGAACAAAAATATGACCTCAACCGCGCTGCCGAGCTCAAATACGGCAAGCTCATGGAGCTGGAGCGCCAGATCCAAGAGCAGGAGGCCCACCTGGCCAAGCTGCAGGCCAACGGCGAGCCCTTGTTGCGGGAGCAGGTGACGCCCGAAGACATTGCCGAGATCGTCTCCCGCTGGACCGGGATCCCGGTCACCAGCCTGATGGAGTCGGAAAAGCAGAAGCTGCTGCGCCTGGAAGCCCACTTGCACCAGCGGGTGGTGGGCCAGGACGAGGCGGTAGCGGCGGTGGCAGCCGCCATCCGGCGGGCCCGGGCCGGCCTCAAGGATCCCAATCGGCCCATCGGCTCGTTCCTGTTCATGGGGCCCACCGGCGTCGGGAAGACCGAGCTGGCCCGCGCCCTGGCGGAGTTCCTCTTCGACACCTCCGAGGCCATGGTGCGCATCGACATGTCGGAGTACATGGAGAAGCACTCCGTCTCCCGCTTGATTGGGGCTCCGCCGGGCTATGTGGGCTACGAAGAAGGCGGGCAGCTCTCGGAAGCGGTGCGGCGGCGCCCCTACTCGGTGGTGCTCTTTGACGAGGTGGAAAAAGCCCACCCTGATGTCTTCAACATCCTGCTGCAGGTGCTGGACGACGGCCGCATCACCGACTCCCAAGGCAGGACGGTGGACTTCAAAAACACCATCATCATCATGACCAGCAACATTGGCAGCGAGCTCATCCTGGAAATTGGCGGCGACGAGAGCCGCTACGAGGAGATGAAAAGCCAGGTGCTGGCCATGCTGCGGCACCACTTCCGGCCGGAGTTCCTCAACCGGGTGGATGAACTGATCATCTTCCACGCTCTAACCAAAGAGCAAATCCGCCAGATCGTCAGCCTGCAGATGCGGCGGGTGGAGCAGTTGCTGGCGGATCAGCAAATTGAAATTGTCCTCACCGAAGAGGCCAAGGACTACCTGGCCGAGCTGGGCTACGACCCCGTGTTTGGCGCCCGCCCGCTGAAGCGGGTAATCCAGCGGGAGATCGAAAACCCCCTCGCCACCAAGCTGCTGGAAAACGAGTTCCTGCCCGGCGACCGCATCCTGGTGGAGGTGGCCAACGAGCGGCTGATCTTCCGCAAGATCGGCTCTCAGCCCCGCCAAGAGCCGCCTGCTGCTGTAGCCGTCAGCTAGGCCAGTTGGCTAGAGGCTGATCACCTGGTCAGGTGGGTTGTCTTGCAAGGCCGCGTAGAGGTCGGGGAAGCAGCCCACCTGCACCCCTTTGACCACGTTTTTGGGAACACAATGGCCCGGCTCCTTGCGCCCCTGGCCTTTTGAGTCGCACCACTTGGGTTCCCCTTCCGCCAGGTTGCGCTCCAGGGCGCACATGTCGCACATCATCAGCAAAATGTTCTGCGCTTCGGCAATCTTGGCCAGGCGCTCGCCGATGGGATCCCCCTGCCGCAAGACAAAGCAGTTGTCGTCGAAAAAGAACATGCCCACCACTTCCGCGCCGTGTACCCCTGCTTCTAGCTGGGGCAGGATCATCTGGCCCAGCTTGTAGGTGCCGCCGCGGGGGGTGATGAAGACGTAGGCAACTTTCATAGTCGCTCCTTAGGTGTTTTCCAACTTGATTATCATCGATTATCGCCTTCAAAGTAGCACGGCTTACTGAAAGGGCGTAAGACACTCCCCAAGCGTTCCTCGTCACTATCCTCACCCCCAGCCCCTCTCCCAGAGGGAGAGGGGAGTTAGAGCGGCGCGTTCGCGACAGTGTTGCGTGGCAATAACGACGTAACGAACCGTTTCACTGCTATTTGTATAAACTGAGATGGGATCCGGCGCTCTGCTCCTCTTGCTTAAGTAGGGAGAAGCCAAAGCAGCCCAGTGTTCAACCGCTATCTTGAAAGGTTTGAACAGGTGCAACCTCGAAGGGGATCCCCCTAGCGCCGAAAGGTCAGGGCCCTGCCGCGCACTGAGGGATCCACCTGGCCATTTTGGAAGGCGATCTGCCCGCCCACGATGGTGAGCAGCGGCCAGCCCACCAGCTCCCAGCCCTCAAACGGGCTCCAGCCGCATTTGGTGAGCAGCTCTTCCCGCCGCACCGGCTTGGGCGTGTGGCGATCCACCAGCACCAGGTCGGCGTCGTAGCCCACCTGCAGCCGTCCTTTGTTGGGGATCCCGTAGAGGCGGGCGGGCGCCTCGCACATCCACTGCACCACCTGGCGCAGGGTACAGCGGCCCTGCTGGGCGGCAGTCAGCATCAGGGGCAGGGCCGTCTCCACCCCCGGCATGCCGGAGGGGGAGTGGGGGTAGGGCTGGGCTTTTTCGGCCAGGGTGTGGGGGGCATGGTCGGTGGCGATGCAATCCAGGATGCCCTCGTGCAGCCCCTGCCAAAGCTGGGGGAGGGTAGCCGGATCCCGCAGCGGCGGGTTCATTTGGGCCAGGGATCCCAGGCGGGCGTAGTCGGCAGTGCTGAGCAACAGGTGTTGGGGGGTGACCTCGGCGCTGACCCAGGCGGGCTTGTGCCGGCGCAGCAGCTCCACTTCCAAGCCGGTGGAAAGGTGCAAAATGTGCAGGCGATGGCGATAGCGGGTGGCCAGGTCCAAAGCCCGCCGCGAGGCGATGAGCGCCGCTTCCTCGTCCTGGATTTGCGAGTGAACGGCTACGTCCGTGCGTCCGGCAAAAAGAGCTCGGCGGGCCTGAATTCGCGCGTGATCCTCAGCGTGGACAGCAATGACCAGGTTGGGATCCGTTTCGGCAAAGATCCTCTCTAGGGCAGCCTGATCATCCACCAATAGGGGGCCATGCATGGATCCCATGAAGATCTTGATGCCGCAGGCTCCTTGCGCCCGTTGCAGCTCCTTTAAGTTATCGGCAGTGGCTCCAATGAAAAAGCCGTAGTTGACGACGCACTTGCTGGCAGCCCGCGCCAATTTGTCCTCCAGCGTTCTCTGGTCAATTGTCGGCGGATCTGTATTGGGCATCTCCAAAAAGCTAGTTACCCCGCCGCGAGCGCAAGCCCAGGATCCCGTCTGCAGGTCTTCTTTGTGCTCCCGGCCTGGCTCGCGGAAGTGAACCTGGGGATCGATCACCCCCGGCATCAGGGTATGGCCCTTGGCATCGATGACCCTAGCCACCCCTTCTGTGGAGAGATGTTGGCCAATCTGGGCAATCCGCCCCTCCTGCACCAGCACATCTCCCACCCAGGGATCCCCTTCCGGTACCACCAGCTCGGCATTGCGGATCAGAAGGCTACTGGCCAAAGCTCTGCTTCCCCTTTCACAGGCGCTTTCAAGATAACACCTGTCGAGCAGGTTAAGAACCGGCCAATCGATGGAACAGCTAGTCGGCAGCTCAAGCTCAAGTTGCCCGAGTCTTGTCTTCCTAGCGATAGAGGTTGCAAGAGCTGCGCAGGTCGTAGCCAGAGGCCAAAACCTCTTGCTGGCGATCCCCTAAGCCAAGGTCGCAGCGCAGGAGATCCCCACTAACAGTTGTATGTGTGTGAGACTCAGTCATCCAACGAACGCCGCTTGAGCTAGCAGTGGGAGGAACAACTTCAGGAAGACGATAGTTGGGGGCTTGCCAAGGATCTTGCAAATAGCGATCCCTGTGGATCCCGCCAAATTCAATATCGGCGTAGGCAGGAGGATAAACCATGAAGTCCATTCGGAAAACTTCTGAAGCACCGCCGATAGCTGCTAGAGCTGTCTGGGCTTCTGCAACTCTGGAACGGCGAATGTGGTTAAGAAAATTGGGAATGCTAATAGCAGAGAGAATGCCGACAATTACGATTACCGCCAGCAGCTTGATCAAGGTCATGACGTGCGGAGCTTTAGTTGCTCGACGGCAGAGCATTAGATAGGCTTTATGAAGAGAAAGTCAGCTCATAGCAGCGTCTGCTTCCCCTTTGGAGCGTCAGTATCCAAGTGCAAACGACTCGGGGGCCTTTCTATGCAGCTTGATCTCAGGTTGCCCTTTACAGACCTAAAACTTTCCTCGCCTCGTCTAGCAGGACGGAGCCTTTAGGAGCACTCCTTGCCTGTTTCTCCCTTGCTTTGCCTAGAGACCTAACCGCAGTTGGCAGGAGGTGGCTATGCTGCTCAAGCATTCCTCCTATGATGTTTCCGCATAGTGAGGAGCAAAAAGTAACGCAAGCTACAAAAGTTCCAGGTCAATGTCTCTAGGCTGGGGCGTTGGAACTTGTGAGAACCGCGGCAAGGACAGCTAGATAAGCAGGCCTTAGGCCCAACACCCCTAGCTTCTTTCCCTACGGCCGCCTTGCCCACACCAAGCCAAGTAACAACAGAGGGGGAACATGGATAACGTACGCAGCCTTTGTCCCTACTGTGGGGTTGGTTGTGGCCTAGAAATTCTGGCCGACGGCACAAAAATTCGCGGCGATCGAGCTCATCCGTCCAGCCAGGGCATGGTTTGCGTTAAGGGTGCGACTCTCCTGGAAACCCTCGATTGCAATCGGGCTACGGTGCCTCTCTATCGCCCTAGCCTCAGCGAGGATTTCCAGCCGGTGAGCTGGGATCAAGCGCTGGATTTAATTGTCGAGCGCATTCGCCAGACCTCTCCCGAAAGGATTGCCATCTACGGCTCAGGGCAGTTGCTAACCGAAGATTACTACATTGCCCAAAAGCTACTTAAGGGGTGTCTAGGAAGCAATAACTTCGACAGCAATTCCCGCCTCTGCATGTCTTCTGCCGTAGAGGGCTACAGCCAGAGTCTCGGCTCGGACGGCCCCCCCTGTAGCTACACGGATCTCGATAGCTGCGAGCTGGCTTTTTTGATCGGCACCAATACCGCTGAATGCCACCCAATTCTGTTCAATCGCTTGCGCAAGCGCCACAAAAGCGACCCAAGCCTAAAGATTGTTGTGGTGGATCCCCGTCGTACGCAGACGGCTGAGGAGGCCGATTTGTATCTGAGGATTACTCCAGGTAGCGATATTGACTTGCTCAATGGCATTGCTCACCTACTCATTCAGTGGGGCGCCATCAACCATGACTTCATTGCCCAGCACACCGAAGGCTTTGAAGCCTATGCTGCCCTGGTTGCCGACTACACCCCTGAGCAAGTAGCCAGCCGCTGTGGCCTAGAAGTTGAGGAGGTACTTGCTGTTGCGCGACTGTGGCAGCAGTCGCAGAAAACGCTTTCCATGTGGTCGATGGGGCTTAACCAGTCCAGCGAAGGCACGGCCAAGGTGACCAGCCTCATCAATCTCCATTTGCTCACCGGCCAGATAGGGTTTGCAGGGGCAGGGCCCTTTTCGCTAACAGGTCAGCCCAATGCTATGGGCGGTCGAGAAGCGGGCGGCTTGGCACATCTATTGCCCGGCTACCGCAAGGTTACGAATCCAGAGGATCGGGCAGCAGTGGAGCAGCACTGGCAGCTTGGCCCAATTAACCCTGAACCTGGCCTTGATGCGCTGGGGATGATCCGTGCCCTCGAAGCCGATGCCCTCGATATTTTCTGGATTGCCGCCACCAATCCCCTGGTGAGCCTGCCTGATCTACGTCGGGTAGAAGCAGCTCTGGCGCGGTCGCCCTTTACGATTGTCCAAGACGCCTACTTCCCCACCGAAAGCACTGCCTATGCCCATCTGGTACTCCCTGCTGCCCAGTGGGGCGAAAAGACAGGCACCATGACCAATTCGGAGCGCCGCGTTACCCTCTGTCCAGCTTGGCGTAACCCTCCTGGTGAAGCGCGGGCTGATTGGGAAATTTGGGCGGAAGTAGGCCGCCGCCTGGGCTTTGCCAAGGCATTTGACTTTGCCGATAGCGCTGAGGTCTTTGCCGAATATGTGGGTCTAACTGCCGGGCGTCTCTGCGATCAGTCTGGCCTCAGCCATGAGCTCCTGCGCCAGGGGCCTCAGCAATGGCCATATCCGCGCACAGGTTCAGTGGAGACCCACAACCTCTATACCGATCGCGCCAGCGGGACGGAGTCCTTTCACCGTTTCCCAACGCCCACAGGTCGTGCCCGCTTTATCCCCAGCCATTCCCGCGGCCTTGCCGAGCCGCCCGACCCTGAATATCCCTACATCCTCACCACAGGACGTCTCTATGGCCATTGGCACACCCAAACCCGCACTGGACATGTCGCCAAAATCCGAGCAATGCACCCCCAACCCTTTCTCGAAATCCATCCCCGCGATGCCAGCAAGGTAGGGCTAACTGAGGGTGACTGGGTGAGGATTGAATCACGGCGCGGCAAGGCTACCCTGCCGGTTAAAATTACCTGCGCCATCAGCCCTGGCACAGTGTTCATGCCCATGCACTGGGGGGCATTGTGGGGCAATGATACAAGCTGTAACGCTCTCACCCACCCGGTTGCCTGCCCCAGCTCAAAGCAACCTGAACTCAAAGCCTGTGCCGTCAAGCTTAGTCGCATCGAGCTGCCACCAAAATGATCTTTAAGTTTGAGCAAGACTTTGCCGACAGCCTTCGCTGCATTCCCATGATCGTGCGCTTAAAGCTCGATCAGTGCGGCATCAAGCTCAAGTTACATCAGTGGCTGCGTTTTAGTTACCAGCAGCGCCAAAGTTTGGTTGACCTGCCAACGGATACCGCTGACAACCGAGCTGCCTACCGCGCCTACCTAATTCACCTTATCGAAAGTGTCTGCCAAGAGCAGGCCGCTGAGGTAACTGTTGATCCAAACCCTGCCTGGGAAGACGCTACCACCATCCCTGACTGCGTTCTTGAGCAGGCGGCAGCCAAGGGGGTCGTGCTGACTCTTGAGCTATGGCAAAAGCTGACCCCGTTGCAGCGCTTTGCCCTCATTAAGCTCAGTCGCCCTGGCCACGAAAACCGCAATTTCCTACCTGCCTTTCAGGAATTTTCCGCACCCCACACCTATGGTCACTGTCCAGGAAGCTGAAGCCATTATTAAAGACCACTGGCTGCCAGCCAAAACCGAGTCGATCCCGATTGCAAGCTGTGTGGGCCGGGTTTTGGCAGAGCCGATCTACGCCGATCGGGACTACCCGCCAATTAACCGGGTCCTGATGGACGGTATCGCCATCAACTATGCCGCTTATGCTGCTGGGCAGCGAAGCTTTGCTGTTGCAGGCATAGCCCCTGCGGGGACAAGCCCTGCCACCCTGCCCGATCCGCAGCAGTGCTTGGAAGTGATGACTGGCTGTGCCCTGCCGCTGGGTAGTGATCTCGTCATTCCCTACGAGCAAATTCGTATCGAGGGAGGAATTGCCACCATCACCCAGGAAGTCGAACGCAACAGGGGTGATTTTGTTCATCCCCAAGGTAGCGATTGTTCTGCAGGAGCGCTGGTTCTCCGCCCCGGCATTACCCTCAAGAGCATCCACGTCGGGATCTTGGCCTCCTTTGGCTACAGCCGCATCCAAGTTGAGAGGACTCCTCGCATCAAAGTTGTGGCAACTGGCAGCGAATTGATTCCCATTGAGCAGACCCCTGCACCCTACCAACTGCGGCGCTCCAACGCTGAGGCCCTCCGAGCGGCTCTTCTTGCCTACGGGTATACCGAGGTTGAGACCGATCACCTTCCGGACGATCCTGCTGCCATTGCCACCCACTACCAAGCCAATACCCCAAACTACGACCTCTTGATTTACTCTGGGGGTGTTTCAAGGGGAAAGTGTGACTACTTGCCGGCCATCTGGCAAAGCTGTGGTGTTACTGCCTACATCCACGGCGTGGCGCAAAAGCCAGGCAAGCCAATGTGGTTTGGCATCGACCATCAGGCCAATACTATAGTTTGGGGCCTCCCAGGCAACCCCATCTCAGCTCTTGTATGTTTGCATCGTTATCTCCTCAACCGTAACACTGACTCTGGGCACCTAAGTGAAGTCATTACCTTCAAACCCAATCTCACTCTTTTTGTGCCCGTTAAGATGAGCGCCAACCGAGTCTTTACACCGATTATGCCTAACAACTCCGGAGACTTCATCGCTCTAACAGACAGCGATGGCTTTGTAGAGTTACCCCCGGCTCAAACTATCCTCAGCCCCGAGCAAAGCATCCAATTCTATCCGTGGTACTAAGATGCAGCTAGTGGATCAATGGAATCGTCGCATTCGCAAGCTAAGGGTTTCTCTAACCGATCAATGCAACCTTCGCTGCCGCTACTGCATGCCTTTGCATCCAGAATTTCTGGACAAAAGTAGCTACTTAACTCCGCAGCAATACAAAGAAATTATTGGCGAGTTGCTGGACTATGGCATTGAAGAAGTTCGCATTACAGGTGGTGAGCCTCTGGTTCGGCAAGACTTTGATGAAGTCATTCAGGAACTTGCCAAGCTGAAGATCCCGTCCCTCAGCCTAACAACCAATGGCCTGCTGCTCCACCGCTACTGGGACGTTCTCAAGGCTGCCAATGTTCTCAACCTTAATGTCAGCCTCGATAGCCTACAGCCCTCCACCCAAGCTGCAATTGCCCGTCGCGACTGCCTGGCGGATATTCTCCGTAATATCCAGGAGGGTATTGCCCGGGGATTTAGCCTCAAAGTCAATACGGTTGTAATGCGGGGGATCAACGATTGCGAGCTATTTGATTTCGTTGAGTTTGCCCGCAAGACAGGCGTGACAGTTCGCTTTCTGGAGCTGATGCGGGTCGGCTATGCCAACTCTCTCTATGAAGAACACTACGTTTCAGCACAAGAGTGCATTGCCCGTCTGCAAGAACGCTATACTCTAACCCCCCTTCCAGCGGCACCTGATTCGACAGCGTTTTACTTTACAATCGACGAGAATGTTAAAGTTGGATTTATTGCCTCTGAGTCTCAGCCCTTCTGCAGCAGCTGTTCCCGGTGGCGCTTGACAGCTGATGGTCGTCTCTTTGCCTGCCTATTTAGTGAGGAGGGTCTCTCGGTTCGAGACAAAACACCAGGCCAACGTCAGCAAATTTACCAGCAGCTTTTGGGGATGAAACCACTGCGCCGGGTTGAGCAGGTCTCACACCCAATGTACGGCTTAGGGGGCTAGCTCTATGGACAAAGCTGATCGTACATGGGCCCATCTTAATGCTCAAGGCCATCCGCATATGGTAGATATTAGCCACAAATCGGTGTCTTTGCGAACGGCCACAGCACGGGCAAGAGTTCAACTGCCACCTGCTCTCAGATCCTATGTTGTTGGCCAAGATATCCACCTGAAAAAAGGACCGGTATTTCAGACAGCAACCATTGCCGGTACAATGGCTGTTAAAAGAACTGACCAACTGATCCCCTTTTGTCATCAGATCCCTGTTGAAGACTGCACCTTTGATATCACAATTGATGATCACTTGCTTGTAACCATCCACTGCACTGTCAAGACCAGCGCTAAGACAGGGGTTGAAATGGAAGCTCTCTGTGGTGCGGCAACAGCAGCGCTGACAATCTATGACATGTGCAAGTCGGTGTCGCCCCATATCTGCATCCAGGAGACCCGCCTAGTAACTAAGTCCGGCGGCAAAAACGCCCTCCTGGAACGTCCCCTCTATGGCTTGGTGCTCACAGGGGGACGTAGCAAGCGCATGGGTCGCGATAAAGCGCTGCTGAACCCTTTTGGCAAACCCCACGCCGCCTATCTCTATGAACTGCTGCAGCCCTACTGCCAGCAGGTTTACTTGTCAGCGCGTGCCGGTCAGTGGTCGGGCACAGCTCTAGAGCTCTTGCCCACACTACCAGATCTAGTAGAAAGCGTTGGCCCGATCAGTGGCCTATTGACTGCCTTGAATACTCATCCTGAAGCTAACTGGTTGGTTGTTGCCTGTGATCTACTGAACCTTCGGTCAGAAACAATCCAAAAGCTGCTGGATCACTACCAAGCCGAAACAATCGCGACTTGCTATGTTAACCCCGAGCGCGGCTTCCCGGAAGCTCTTTGCGCCATCTATACTCCTCAAGCTGCAGCGGTACTAGAAAGGGCTTACGCGGAAGGGGTGTACTGCCCTGTGGAAATCCTCAGCAGGCAGCCCTGCACCCTAGTTACCCCCAACCATGAGGTCGAGCTCATGAACGTCAATACCGCCGAGGAGTATGCCACTTTCCAATCAGTTTGGGGTAGTTGCAGCCATGGTAACTCAATCTGTCCTAAGTAAGACCGTAACAATTCAATATGTAGCAGTGCTGCGGGAACAGGCTCAGCGGAGCAGCGAAGTGCTGCAAACCAGTGCAGCAAACTACCTAGAGCTCTATCAGCAGCTGCAAGCAAAGTATGGATTTTCGCTAGCAGCGGAGGACGTTAAGGTTGCTGTCAATCATGAGTTCTGTGACTTGACTAGGCCGATAGATGAAGGTGCCTTGGCAGTTTTCATTCCACCAGTTTGTGGGGGCTAAATGCTGCGTTTTCTAATTGTGGATAGCACCATCCAGCCAGCTGAACTCAGTCGTTTGCTCGTCAATAACACAGCGGGTGCCTTAGTAACCTTCGAGGGCTGGGTACGCAACCACAGCCAGGGCAAACCTGTTCTCAGCTTGGAGTACGAAGTCTACGAGATCCTTGCCCAGAAGGAGGGCGAGAAGATCCTCCGAGAAGCCCACGCCAAGTTTGGCCTCTGCGGTGCTGTTGCCTGTCACCGCCAGGGTCATCTTGCAATTGGTGATATTGCGGTTTGGGTTGGTGCTACAGCTGAACATCGCGGCGCCGCTTTTGCTGGAGCACGTTACATCATTGATGCAATCAAGGAGCGCTTGCCCATTTGGAAAAAAGAGTACTACTGGGGTGAGCCGCCGCGTTGGGTTTTGTGTCAGAAAGCAAAGCCTTTGTTCCAGCAATTCCATAAGAACGCTATTGCTCGGCAGCCTTGCGGCGATACCCCCTAGCCTCTCTGCTAGTATCAGTGAGGTACCTGACCTGGGGCTGTAGCTCAGCCTGGATAGAGCAAGCGCCTCCTAAGCGCTAGGTCGGCGGTTCAAATCCGCCCAGTCCCGCTAAAACCAGTGATAGGATAAAGTCTACTGTCGGTTCTGACGGGGATCAGCCGTCAGAGGCAACGGGGAAAGTGCAGTGAGAATCTGCCGCTGTCCCGCAGCTGTGAGCCGGTTTTGGACTTGGGATCCCTAGTTCGTTGTTGCAAGAGGCCTTGAGACGCAAGCCAGCCCCTCCAAAACTGAGCAAGTCAGAATGCCCGCCGGCGGTTTTTCCACAGTTCACCATATCTGCGAGGTACAGATATGCTCCCCATTTTGACGTTAGCCCGTTCCCGTCTCGAAGTTTTTTCATCGGCCTGCTTACGGATTTTCGACGCTCTCGGATCGTAGGCACTCAGTCAAAAGCGCGGACAAGAGAGCTGAGCAGTTAGCTCAGGGGCAGCTAGGAGGACGGTTGCTCGCTTTGGTTGCACAAAAGAGTCCTCTGGGCATCCCCCTGTGCAGAGTGGGCAAGCCGCCAGGGTGAAGGAACGCCTTGACAGCTCCGGCAGGTTTCCTGGCCTAGGGAAAACCTTCTGCCGGGATGCCACCGATAGGCATGTCGGCGGCCATCTCTTGCTGCCTAGGTTGGATGACAACTGGCGGCAACCTCAATTACCGAATTCGATTCAGGACAAGGTACCTTATGGCCATTGAAACTCAAACCCTAGGCTATGCCCGCATGGGCAAGCGCCGCGAGCTGAAGAAAGCCCTGGAGGCCTTTTGGGGCGGCACCCTGGAGGCGGAAGCCTTGTTGGCGACGCTGCAGGATCTGGAGAGTCAGGCCTGGCGAACCCAGCGACAGGCCAACCTCGACCACATTGCCGTAGGAGATCAAACCCTCTACGACCACGTTTTGGACTGGGCCACCTGGCTGGGGCTGATTCCCTCCCGGTTTCAGAGCTTATCAGGCCTGGAGCGCTACTTTGCCATGGCGCGGGGGCAGGAGGGGCTGCCGGCCTTGGAAATGACCAAGTGGTTTGACACCAACTACCACTACTTGGTGCCGGAAATTGAGGCCGACGCGATCCCTCAGGCCCATTTCGACGACTTCCTGGCCACGGTGCGACGGGCGCAAGGGATCCTAGGAAACCGCACCAGCCCCGTCCTCCTCAGTCCGGTTACCCTTCTTGCTCTAAGCCAGCGCTCTGGCGAGTTGCGGGGGGATCTGGAGAAGCTGCTTCCTCTCTACAGAGAACTCTTGCAGGAGCTGCAGCGCCTGGGGATCCGGGAAGTGCAAGTCCATGAGCCCATCTTGGTGACCAGCGAAGGCAAAAGTCTTCAGGAAGCGGTGGAGCAGACCTACCGCTGGCTTGCAAGCGTGGGGATCCCTCTCCACCTGGTTACCTACTTTGACGACTTGGGGGAGACTTACCCCTGGGCGGTGGAGCTTCCGGTAGCTGGCCTCAGCCTCGACTTCACCCGCGGCCACAACCTGGAACTGGTCAGAGCCCACGGCTTCCCCGCCGACAAGATCCTGGGGGCGGGGGTAGTGGACGGGCGCAACGTCTGGCAGATCCAGCCCAAAGCCGTTCTGGCCACTCTGCAAGAGCTGCAAGCCCTAGCCCCCAACCTGCGGGTGCAGCCTTCTTGCTCGCTCCAATTTGTGCCCCACGACGCTGCTCTGGAAACCCACCTGCCAGAGCCTTTGCGCAATGTTCTCAGCTTTGCCGAGCAGAAGCTGGCCGAGGTGGTTCTGCTGGCCCGCACCCTCAACGGCGAAGACACCGCCGCCCAGCAGCAGGAGCTGGAGCAGCAGTGGCAGGCCTTCCAGGACTTCAATCCCCCCAACTCTACAGTGCGCCAGGCCTTGGCCAACCTGACGGCGCAGGACTTCCAGCGCTCCCTTCCCTACGAGCAGCGTATAGGCCGGCAGGTCAAGCTGCCACCGCTGCCGACCACCACCATCGGCTCTTTTCCCCAAACCCCCGAAGTCCGGCAGTGGCGGGTCAAGTACAAAAAGGGCGAGATCTCCCAGGCCGAATACGAAGCTGCCATCGACGCCGAAATTGCCAAGTGCATCCGCATCCAAGAAGAAATTGGCCTGGATGTGCTGGTGCATGGTGAGTTCGAGCGCACCGACATGGTGGAATACTTCGCCCAACAACTGCAGGGCTTTGCCTTTACCGAGCACGGCTGGGTGCAGAGCTATGGCAGCCGCTGCGTGCGTCCCCCCATTCTCTACGGCGACGTGTCTCGCCCTCGCCCCATGACGGTGCGGGAGTTCAAGGTGGCCCAATCTCTGACTCAAAAGCCGGTCAAGGGGATGCTGACAGGGCCGGTAACCATGCTCAACTGGTCCTTCCCCCGCGTTGACGTTTCCCGTCGCGAGCAGGCCCTGCAAATTGCCCTGGCCCTGCGGGCAGAGGTGGCCGACTTGGAAGCTGCCGGAGCCGCGATGGTGCAGGTGGACGAGCCAGCGCTGCGAGAGGGGCTGCCCTTGAAAAAAGAGCGCTGGCCAGAATACTTAAGTTGGGCGGTGGAGGCCTTCCGCCTGACTACCGCTGGCGCCAAGCCCGAAACCCAGATCCACACCCACATGTGCTACTCGGAGTTCGGGGACATCATCGAGCACATCGAGCGTCTGGATGCCGACGTCCTCTCCATCGAAAACAGCCGCAGCAGCAACAAAACCTTGCTGCAGATTGCCCAAGCCGGCTATCGCCACCAGGTAGGCAACGGCGTTTACGACGTTCACAGCCCGGCGGTGCCCGACACCGAGCAGATTCTCCGGCAACTGCGCCTGGGAGTGGCCCACTTGCCGCTAGAGCAAACCTGGGTCAACCCCGACTGCGGCCTAAAAACCCGCCGCTGGGAGGAAGTGATCCCTGCCCTGAAAAACATGGTGGCAGCCACTCAGCGTCTAAGGGAGGAGCTCCAGGCCACCTAGCCCCCGGCAAGGTTGCTCAGGCCAGCGTCTCCTCCGCGGGCAACCGTGCGGCTACGACACTCCTAGGCCGCCTTGCGGCTGGCAAATAGGGCAAGATGAGAGTGGGGCTTTGCTCCGCTGGATCAACGGAGGCCAGAAGGGATCCCCGCTGTGTCTGTTGCCACCGCAGCAACAATCATCAATTGCCATCTCTAGCCATCTCAAGGTAGTTCTAATGAATCCAACACTCTGGGTTTTTTGGGGCCTAGTCCTGCTCCTAGCTATAGGATTGGGAGCCTACCTGTTGACCGCCCGCAAGTACCGCTCTCCTGAATCGGTAGCCCGCGCCTACGACGAATGGACGCGAGACGGGATCCTGGAGTTCTACTGGGGCGAGCATATTCACCTGGGCCACTACGGATCCCCGCCGCGGCGGAAGAACTTCATCCAGGCCAAGCACGACTTTGTCCACGAGATGGTGCGCTGGGGCGGGCTGGATCGGCTGCCGCCGGGGACGACGGTGTTGGATGTGGGCTGCGGCATTGGCGGTAGTTGTCGCATCTTGGCCCGCGACTATGGCTTTGTGGTGACCGGCATCACCATCAGCCCGCAGCAGGTGCAGCGGGCCCAGGAGCTCACCCCCCCCGATCTGCCCGTCCGGTTTCAGGTGGCCGACGCCCTCAACCTGCCCTTCCCCGACGCCAGCTTTGATGTGGTCTGGTCCATCGAGGCGGGGCCCCACATGCCGGACAAGGCTCGCTACGCCAGCGAGATGCTGCGGGTGCTCAAGCCAGGCGGCATCTTGGTGGTGGCGGACTGGAACCAGCGCGACGACCGTCAAAAGCCCCTCAACTTCTGGGAGCGGCTGGTGATGCGGCAGTTGTTGGATCAGTGGTCGCACCCCGCCTTTTCCAGCATCGAGGGGTTTGCCGAACAGTTGCAAGCCACGGGCCTGGTGGAAGGACAGGTGCAAACTGCCGACTGGACGCAAGAAACTCTTCCTTCTTGGCTGGATTCCATCTGGCAGGGGGTTGTCCGTCCCGAAGGGTTGCTGAAGTTTGGCTTGGTGGGCTTGATCAAGTCGCTGCGGGAGGTGCCCACTTTCTTGCTCATGCGCCTGGCCTTCGGCACTGGCCTCTGCCGCTTTGGCATGTTCCGAGCGGTGCGGGCCGCCACGCCGGCAAACTCCGCCCGCCCAGAAGTAGTTGCCCACAGCACTCAGCACTAGAAATGACAACCCTTGCTCCCACTCCGACTACCTTGGCAGCCGTTTACGACGTGATCATCGTCGGCGGCGGCATTGCGGGCTTGACCCTAGCTTGTGCCCTGCAGGGATCCGGCCTGCGCTTGGCCCTCATTGAGGCCCAGTCGGCTGAGGCAGTCAGGCAGCGCCCCTTGGCCTATGCCCTTTCGCCGTTGTCGATCCGCATCTTTCGGGCCATCGGGGTGTGGGAGGCGCTGGCTCCCCACATCACACCCTTTGCCCAGGTGATTCTGACCGACGCCGACGCTCCCCAGCGGGTGACGTTTAGGCCGGAGGATGTGGGGGAAACGGCAGTTTTCTACTGCGGCGAACATGCTCGGCTGCAGCAGGCGCTCCAGGAGCGGGTGGCTGCCGATCCCCAGATCACCTGCTACTACGAAGCCAGGGTGGAGAGCGTAACCTACGGGGAGGCTGCGGCTGAGGTAGAGCTGGAAACGACCCAAGGCCGCCGCCGGCTGGCCGCCTCCCTGGTGGTAGCCGCCGATGGCCTGCGCTCCCAAGTGCGCCAGCGGGCAGGGATCCCGAGCGACGGCTGGGACTACTGGCAGTCGTGTATCACCGCCCTGGTGGCCCCTGCCCAAGACCACCAAAACGTCGCCTACGAGCGCTTTTGGCCTGCCGGCCCCTTCGCCATCCTGCCCCTGCCCGGCAACCGCTGCCAGGTGGTCTGGATCCTGCCCCACGAGCAGGCCAAGGCCACGCTGGCCCTTTCCCAGGCCGACTTCTTGGCCGAGATGCAGCGCTACTACGGCGACCAGGGCGGCTACCTTACCTTGCTGAACCCGCCCCAAGTCTTCCCGGCCCGCCTGCGCCAGAGCCGCCGCTACTATCAGCACCGCCTGGCTTTGGTGGGGGACGCCGCTCACCACTGTCATCCCGTAGCTGGCCAAGGGCTGAACCTCGGCATCCGCGATGCCGCTGCCTTGGCCCAAGTGTTGCTGGACGCCTGGAGACGACAGGAGGATTTGGGAAAGGTCCAAGTCCTGCGGCGCTACGGTCGCCGTCGCCGCTGGGAAAACTGGGTGGTGTTGCTCTTTACGGATCTCCTCACCCGCACTTTCTCCAACTCCTACTGGCCCCTGGTGGTCTTGCGGCGCTTGGTTTTGATAGGGATGATACGCTTTCCGCCGCTGCGGCGCTTTTTGCTGCGCCTGATGACCGGGCTGTGGGGCAGCCCTCCCTACAGCCCCAGTTCCTCCTTGGCCTTCTGAGCTGCCCAAAGCACCTCCGCATCGGCGGCCTCTGACCAATCGGGATCGGCGATCTCGGCGTAGAACCTCTGGTCGTAGGAGCGGGTTTGCACCACCACCGGCATGGGCACGGCATGGCCGAGAACCAGGGCCTGCTGTTTGGAATCCAGCTTGGCCAGCACCGTTTTCAAGTTCTGGCTGCCGGCTACACCCGTGAACACAGCCTCGATATCTTGGTCATCGTTGAGAAGGGCCGTGATGCGGGTGCCCAACTGCGACATCACCTCGCGGTCGAGACTGGAAGGGCGCTGATCCACCACCAGCAGCGTCACAAAGTACTTGCGCATCTCGCGGGCGATGGTGCCGAAAATGGTCTGCTTGGCCGCCCGCGGATCCAGAAAGCGGTGCGCTTCCTCGATGGTGATGCACAGTTGCCGGGGCCGGTCGAGGGGATTTTTGGACTGCAAGTACCGCTCCGTCTGCTGCACATAGGCCTGGTGAATGCGGCGGGTGATGACGTTGGCCGCCAACATGTAGGAGAGCAGGTTGGACTGGGATCCGAACTCGATGACCACGTGAATGCCGCGGCTGAGGGCCTCCAGGATCTCGCCGATGTAGTTGTGGGGCAGGCTGTTGCGGATGTACTTGAGGTCGTCGAGACGGGTGAGCTTGCGCTGCAGGGCCAGGATCGAGGCCTTGTTGCCCATTTTTTGCTCGCAAAACTCCTGAATCTCGGCGTTGGAAAGGCTCAAAAGACGGCTGATCCAGTCGCGGCCAAACTCGTTGCGCAGGATAATGGCGTTTTCCAGACTGGCCTCGGAGAGGTTGAGCTCCTCTGCCAACAGCGCCAGATCCTCCACCTCGATCTGGTTGTAGGCAATAAACAGCTCGCGGGCATCCCGCACCCCTCGCCGCCGCGTGGAATCGGGATCCAAGGTATAGATTTGCACCTGGCCGGGGAAGAGCTGCCGCAGCCCCTTGACGGTGGTGGCCTGCCTATCCTCGCTGGCCGCCTCCCAGCCATACTCAGAGTGCATATCAAAAACCAGGTTTACCGCCGCCCGTTTGCGGATGATGCCCGCCAGGATCAGGCGGGCCAAAAAGGATTTGCCGGTACCGGACTTGCCGAAGATGCCGTTGCTGCGCTCCACCCAGCGATCCAGATCCAGACAAATGGGCACCGCCATGTCCAAGGGTTGGCCGATGGCGAAGTTGCGCCGAGTGGGGTCGTCTTCCCAGCCGAAGACGGTGCGAAAGTCCAGCTCCCGCGCCTCGTACACCTGGGAAAAGTGGGCCGGCACCGTTTTCACCGGCAACAGCTCCATCGCCTCGGCAGCAGGAGGGGCTGAGCCGCAGTCGTCTGGCCGCTTGGGATCGATGAGGGGATACAGCCTCTCTGCTTCCGTCTGCCGCGGCACCAGCATCAGCATGGGCGTGAGGGCGATAACCCCGTAGGTGCCGGTACCCGCCAGCACCTCCTGCAGCAGGGTCTCTTCCGGGCGGGGGGGATTGACCAAGATCTGCGGGTTGCTGGTTGCTAAGGTAACGTCGGTGAGCAGGCCGAAGAAGCGGTGGCGCTCCCCCTGGATCACCACAAACTTGCCCACCCGCAGGTCTTCTACCGAGACACCGGGGTTGAGGCGAGCTTCCAAGCCCCGACTCAGGGATCCCTGGATGACGGTGGCTAGCGGTTGGGGAGCGGTCATGGCGGTGAGACTAGTTGCCCGCCTGAGCGCGGGCGCTGCTGCGGGGGGCCCCATCTTGGACGATCCAAGTGCGGACGATCTCCACCTCCTCCGGCGTCCAAAAGCCCAGACGAGAGAGGGGCAGCCCGCGGGCCTGGAGGTAGGCGATCTCCGGGGATCCGCCGCGGGCCTGAGGGCGGTTGGGGTTGTTGGCGTTGAGGATGGTGGCGTGGCGGCGCGTCCAGCGGGGATCGATCAACTCGCTGTTGGGATCCCCTGGCTTGACGTAGGCCAGAACCGCCTCGTAGCTGTCCAGCAACTGGGTGCGCTGTCGCCCTGCCGGCTGGTGGCAGCCGACACAACTGGCCTCCAGCAACGGCTTGATGTCCCGCTCGTAGGTAAACTGCGGCTCGGTGCGAAAGCGCAGTTGGATGGTCTGCTCCAGCGGCAGCCCCTCCTGCGGCGCGATCGTGAGGGTGTAGTCGGTGCTAAAGCGCAAGGGATCCCGAGGTTTAAGCAACAACTCGTCTCCCTGCACGTCGAAAATGACCGCTGCCGGCGGCTCCAACTGAACCGCCAGCCGTTGTAGATTGGGATCCAGCGGCCGATCGAATTGCAGCCGTAGAACCCCGTCCACAAAAACATCCTGCTGCTCGGGGGCTGGCTGAGAGGAGACCCACTGCAGCGGCGCATTCGATTGCGACTCAACCTGCAGATGAGGCTGAACGGCCCAGAACACCACTGCCAACACCACCAGCCCCACCCAAATTCGCCAGCGTCGCCACCGACGGGCCAGGTTCTGTGCAGTTGGAGTGTACATTGCCGCCGCCCTCATGAACTTTAACTTTTGTCAGAATAACGAAGCCCTCTGCGCTTCAGCCATCAATTGATACCTATTGATACAGATGATACAGACAGATAGGGATCCTCAACGAATACGAGGATCCCTTGTCCGCCTAAAAACAGAGTGACGATGGAGGGAAAGAAGCATCTCGCTCTTCCCTAACCATCGAGGGCTTTACCCAAGCTGAAACGCTGTTATCAGCAGAGAGAACCTCGACAAGGCAGGCGACAGGAAATCAGTCGATGCGCTCTAGCTTGATGTTGTGGTGGCCCAACTTGATCTCGAACTGATCCCCCGGCTTGAGGCCCATCTTCTTGGTGTAGGCAGCTCCGATGAGGAGGTTGCCATTCTTGTGAACCGAAACCCGGTAAGTCGGAGCCCGACCGCGGGAACCGTTCTCATCACTAGCATCGAGATCCACACCGACTGCCTTCAGCAAGGCATTGTTGAACTGCATCAGATTCACTCGCTCCTGACCATTCTTGGTATAGGTGACGTAGCCACAGGCGCGAGCTTTTTCCTTGCGATCCGCATTTCCCATCGAAGTTACCTTGTCGAGGAGCTCTTGGCCAGTGAGTGGTTTTGGTTTACCGGTCGTAGTCATATCAAGATGGCTCAAGGACAACAGTTAGTGTAGCCAAAAACAAATAGCGATTGCAATAAGTTGCCTTCAACTCTTTCTTATTAGAGGAGACAAGTTCGGCAAGCGGAATGGGATCTGAAGAGGCGAGTGCGCAAAACAGCAGTAGCGAATTCCCCCTGCGGGACAGAACCTGTAGAGTCGAGGTCGGACTTGCGAAAGAGGGGTTCTCCCCAGGCAAGCCCTAGGCTCGCAAGTGCTGTTCTCGGCGGGATCGGCGGCCTGAGCCCTAGCACTTTGGGCGAGGGATTCCTGTTGTGTTGCTGGCAAAGGCAGGGAAACTGGAAACAGGGCTGTTTGAGTATTCGCTGATATGGATCCCTTTTGGTCGGGGCGGCGTCTGCTGGTTGGGGTGAGCGGGGGAATTGCTGCCTACAAAACTGCGGTTTTGGTGTCTGCTCTGGCCCAGCAGGGGGCAGAGGTGAGGGTGGTTTTGACGCAAGCTGCACAACAGTTTATCTCCCCGCTGACGTTTGCCACTGTGTCCCGTCAGCCGGCTTTTACAGATGCCGAGTTCTGGCAAGCTGCGCGGGGACGGCCGCTGCACATCGAGCTGGGGGAATGGGCCGAGGCTCTCCTGATTGCGCCGCTTTCGGCCAACACCTTGGGCAAGCTGGCCCAGGGGCTGGCGGACAATTTGCTCACCAACGTGGTTTTGGCCTCCCACTGTCCGGTGGCCTTGGCGCCGGCCATGAATACCCACATGTGGAAGGCTGAAGCAGTGGCCGAGAATTGGCAGCGGCTGCAACGGGATCCCCGCTTCTGGGCCTTGCCCACGGCCAGGGGCCGCCTGGCCTGCGATGCGGTGGGGGAAGGGCGCCTGCTGGAGCCAGAGGCGCTGCAGGAGTATGTGCGGGCTCTGCTCTGGACAGGGGGGCAAAAAGACTGGCAAGGGAAGCGGGTGTTGGTGACGGCAGGAGGCACCCGCGAGCCCATCGACGCGGTGCGCTTTATCGGCAACCCGGCCAGTGGGCGGATGGGGGTGGCGCTGGCGGTGGCCGCCGCCTGTCGGGGGGCCGAAGTCACGCTGGTGCATGGGCCGCTGGGGATCCCCTTTGATCCAGCACCCTTCGCCATTCGGGCCATCCCGGTGGAGACAGCAGCCCAACTGGAGCAGGTTTTGCGGGCGGAGTTTCCCCAGGTGGACGTGCTCTGGATGGCAGCGGCAGTGGGGGATGTGCGGCCCACGCAGACCTATGCGGGCAAGCTGGCCAAGGCCGAGCTGCCCCTGCTGCTGCCCTTGGAGCCTGTCCCCGATTTGGTGGCAGCCCTAGCCCGTCACCGACGTCCCGGCCAGCTTCTTATCGGCTTTGCTGCCCAGAGCGGGGATCCTCTCCCCCCGGCCAAGGAGAAGCTGCAGCAGAAAGGGCTGGACGCCATTGTGGCCAACCCCATCGACCAGCCGGAGAGCGGCTTTGGCAGCAGCCACAACCAAGGCTACTGGATCCCGCGGCAGGGCAACCCGGAACTGCTCCCGTTGGCCACCAAATCGACCCTGGCTCACCGGCTGCTGGATCTGGCCCTGCGCCTAGGCTGACTTGGATAGCCGGCCAAAATCAGGTACCTTTGAGGCTAAGCGCAGAGGGATCCGATGGCGATCATTGTCTTGAGAGCCTGGTATTTGGATTCGGTGTTGTCTGCCTCCCAAGTGCAACAGCGAGCCCCTGACTTGCGCCTAAGCCGTACCGGCCTCCTGAAAACGGCGATGCGAGCCGATTTCCTCGACGATGTGGAGCAGGTGAAGGCCTCTGTCTGGTGGCAGCGCTACTTGGAAGGGGAGCTGGTGGAGTTTTACATCGAGGGCAGCGGCGCCTACAGCATCTCCAACCTCGATTTAATCAGCCGCGAGATCTACTTCAATAAGCGGGCTGCCCTAAGCATCACGGAGCCGGCCATCTACTTCTGTGGCCAATCAGATTACCCCGACTCCAGCGCCACGCTGCACCAGGCGTTGCAGACGGTGGTGGAGGCCATTAACCGCCATCATCAGCCGGTTCTTCCGCTACAACTGCAGGGATCCCCAGAGACACCCCTCATCGACGCAGCGCTGATTCGCAAGCTCAAGCAGGCGTTGCTGGTGGTGGCCGATGTCACCCCTGTGCAGGTCAATGGCCGGGGGCGGCCTCTGCCCAGCCCACAGGTCTGTCTGGAGCTGGGCTATGCCCTGCAATCGAAGCGCCCCGAGCAACTGCTGCTGGTGCAACTGCCCCGCCACGGCATCGAGGGATCCTTTCCCTTTGAGGTGGAAGGCAGCAGCTTTTTGAAAATCGGCGATCCGCAGCACCTGGTGGATCAACTGGGAGCCGAGCTCCTCCGCCTGCTGCAGCGCCATCGAGTCATCTCCCTCTAATGGCAGTACCTACTCAAGCCTCCCTGGCAGCAGCTAGACTGCTTTGGAAGGCCGCTGCTGCCGCCGCCACACTTCTGAAACTATCTATCAGCCTCTATTCCCCGGAACTATGACTCTGGCCGATGCAAATTCTCTGGTTTCCTCAGTTCGCCCTGCAGCAGGCTGGCAGAGAGCGCTGAACGGCTTGATGTTCCTGCTGCTGCTGGGGGTTCCCCTCTCGTGGACAGGCCACTTGCAGGGCTGGGATCCCAATCTGGTCTTCCTTTGTGCGGCCTTGGCGGTGGTGGCCTTGGCGAAGTTTATGGGTCAAGCCACCGAGGAGATCGCTGCCTTGACCGGGCCGACGATCGGGGGACTGATCAACGCCACCTTTGGCAACGCCACCGAGCTAATCATTGGCCTGGTGGCGCTGCAGGCGGGACTGGTGGAGGTGGTGAAAGCCTCCATCACCGGCTCGATCATCAGCAACCTGCTGCTGGTGGCCGGGCTGGCCATGTTTTTGGGCGGCATTAAGTTTCGCGAGCAGAGCTTTCGGCCCGAAGTGGCGCGTATGAACGCCTCGGTAATGAACCTGGCGGTGGTGGCCCTGATCTTGCCCAGCGTGGTCACCTATGCCGACGCCAACTTGGGCGCGCTCTCCATCCAAGAGCTCTCTACAGCGGTGGCTTTGGTGCTGATCGGGGTTTATGGCCTTACCTTGCTGTTTTCCCTCAAAACCCACAGCTACCTTTACACCATTCACGAGGCAGAGGCGGCAGAACATGAAGCCGCTGCCCGTCTCGCCCCCAATCCGGTTTTGCAGGCAGAGGGATCCATTCCCCAAGTGTTGACGGCCCCGCCCGAGCGGGCCGGTTTGGGGTTTTGGCTGTTGGCCCTCTTGGGGTTGACGGTGTTGGTGGCGCTGGAGTCGGAACTGTTGGTGAGCACCCTGGAGCATACTCTGGAGCACTTGCACATTACCTCGCTGTTCATGGGGGTGATTTTGCTGCCGATCATCGGCAATGCGGCCGAACATGCGACGGCAATCACGGTGGCCATGAAAGACAAGATGGATCTCTCCTTCTCAGTATCTCTGGGCTCGACGATGCAAATTGCCCTGTTCGTGGCGCCTCTGTTGGTGCTGGCCGGGAACGTGCTGGGCCAGCCGATGAACTTTAACTTCGGCACAGTGGAGCTGGTGGCCATTGCCGTCTCGGTGTTGCTGGTCAACTCCGTCAGCAGCGACGGTCGCTCCAACTGGCTGGAGGGGCTGTTGCTCTTGGCCACCTATGCCATTCTCGGCATTGCTTTTTTCTTTTTGGAGTGAGGTTGTTCAAGTACTCCACACCGCGGACGCAAACGATTCATGTTGCGCCAGCTGCGACCGGTAGATAAGTCGGGGAAAATGGGATCCCTGCTGTGGCCGCTCCTTTTCGGCGCGTCCCTCGCCCTATCTCCGGCCATCGAGCCTGCCTGGGGGCAGGAAACTTCTCAAAACCACGGCACCGCCTCCAACGTGCCTTTGCTCAGCCGCTTGGATGCTCTGGAAGAGCTGCGGCAAGCGCTCAGCCTGCCCACCGCTTCCATCCAAACGGAGGCCGTGACACTGGATGGGCGGCGGCTGTTCTTGGTCGCCGCGCCACAGGGGGATCCCGGCAGCCTGCCGCCGGTGTCGCAGCGGGCCCGCTCCATTCCCAACAGCGCCATTCGGGTGGTGGAGAACCTCTCCAACGGCTGGTCGCGGGTGGATCTGGGGATCGTGATCGCCTACGAAAACGACCTGGAACAGGCCATCCGCATTACCGAGCAGGTGGCTCTACAGATGTATCGGGAGCCGGCCTGGCGGGACAAGATCCGCGAGCCCCCCGAGATGCACGGCGTCGATGACCTGGGGGAGCGGGGGATTACATTGCGCATCTGGATCAAGGTGCAACCGCTGCAGCAGTGGCGGGTGACGCGGGAATACCGCCGTCGCCTCAAGCATGCCTTCGACCAAGCCGGGATCCAGATCCCGTTTCCGCAACAAGCCCTCTGGTTCCGCAGCCCACTGGAGATGCGCATCCAGGGCCTCAGCCCGGAAGAAACCCACCGCCTTTTGCACCCAATGGAGTCACGGCTGAGCAACCCCGATCCCATTTCTGAGGAGCGAGCCGGCCAACTTCCTCCCTAGCTGGCCATCGCAGCTCCAAGGGGGCCAGGCGGCTACTCGTCGCCGATGATTTCCGGCTCGGTCAGCTCATCGGACATTTCGATGATGGCGCGGCGAATGGGCTTCATCCAGCCCTCTTCCACATCGTTGGGGTCATCGTAGCGGCGACGCTTGGCCCGATTGGCCACCTGCACTGTGATGCGATAGCGGTTTTTGGAAGCGTTAATTAACGCCTCTACCCGACGCATCAGCTCGTCGTTGTCGATGCCCAAGTGAGGGTTACGCAAGGTCATGGTCGGCGTCTTGTTACCAGGTAGCCTTTTATCTTAGCAAACCTCTCGCAGCTCATAAGGGCGTCAGCCCGGCCCAGGGCGAGGGATCCCCGATCAAAACCAACGCCCCGCCGACTTGCGCACTGCAATCAAGCTGCTGCTGGTGCCCAGAAAAACCCCCATCCCCAGCAACAGCAGCGGCAGAAACCAAAACTCCGCCTGGCCGGGATCGGCCTGCATCACCTTGAGGAAGGGCAGCGCAATCAACTGCTCCAGCGCCTCCTGCAGTAACTGTTGGGATCCCAGAACCAAGCCCCAAGCCCCCAGCGCACTGACTACCCCGAACAGGCAGCCCTGCAAAATAAAGGGCAAGTAAATCCAGGTCGCCGTCGCACCCACCAGTTGCATCACCTCAATCTCCCGCCGCCGCGCCATGACAACCAGGCGAATGGTGGTAGTGATCACCGCCACTGCCGTCAGGGCCAACACCCCGGTGATGCTCAGGGATCCCAGACGTAGCACCTCCTGGATTTGGGCCAGTTGCTCCACAATGCGGTCGCCGTAGTACACCTCGTCTACCCCCTCCAGTTGGCGGATCTGCTCGGCCACTTGACCTAGGATCTCGGCAGAATCGGCCTTGACTCGCAGGGCATCCACCAAAGGGTTATCCCCCAACTGGGTCTCCAGGGCCGCCTCATCCTGGATCCCCATCTCCAGCAAAAGGTCGCGCCAAGCTTGCTCTTTGGTGATCACCCTCACCTCCGCCACATGAGGCAGTTGGGCCACTTGGGGCTGCAAATCCACCCCCCGGCGTTCCGGCTCCAGATAGACGGAGATCTCCAGTTGCCCCCCCAGCGACTGGACCGTTGCATCCACCCCCCGAGACAGCTCCACGCCGATCCCGACCAAAAACAGCAACACCAACAGGGTGCTGATCGCAGCCCAGTTCAGCCAGCCCCCCCGCCGCAACCCCAAAAAAGTCTCCTGTAGGAGATAGCGGATTTTATTGAGAAATCGGGAGAGAGAGTGCATGCTGCCTACCGTCCAAGAGTTTGCCCGCTCTAAGCTTTAGCGTCGCAGTTGTGGAGAGGAAGATGGGGCTGCGCCGCTCTGGCGGGAGCCCCTCAGCGCATATCGTACAGATGTCCTCCCTCCAGGCGCACCACCCGGTGACCCGCCCGCTCCACCAGATAGGGGTCGTGGCTAGTCATGAGGATCGTCACGCCAAAAGAATTGAGCCGCTCCAGGATTTGGAGCACCAATAGGGAGTTTTCCCGATCCAGATTTCCCGTCGGCTCGTCGGCCAGCAACAAGACGGGCATGTTGACAATGGCGCGGGCCAAGCTGAGGCGCTGTTGCTCCCCTCCCGAAAGCTCGTCCGGGAAGCAATCCCGCTTCTCGGTCAGCCCCACCATCTTCAAAGTCGGCCCCAGGCGGCGGCGAATCTCTGCTGGGGAAAGTCCCTGGGCGCGCAGCACAAAGGCCACATTTTCCGCCAGGGTGCGATTGGCCAAGAGGCGATAGTCTTGAAAAACCACCCCCAAGCGCCGCCGCAACATTGCTAGGGGGCGGGGCGGGATGCGGTAGGGCCGCCGCCGACCTTCCGAAGAAAACAGACACACCCCATCCACTATCACCGTGCCCTCGGTGGCCTGTTCGGCCCCGTAGAGCAGCCGTAGCAGGGTGGACTTGCCCGCCCCCGACACCCCGGTTACGAACACAAACTCGCCGCGGCGCACCTCCAAGTTCACATCTCGGAAAACCCAGTTGCCGTTGGGAAAGACCTTGCTCACCCCCCGCAGCGACACCATGCTCTCAGCGCTACCTAGGGCTGGCAGGGATCCGGTCTGGGGCTTGCGGTAGAGGCCCAAGGTGGTTTCTGGGTCGGTTGGGACGAGGAGGGAGGGGTTTGGGGCTGTACCAGCCCAAGGGTGAAGGCGGGGAGCGTAGCCGATGTGCTGACCAAGCATCGTGGTAAAGCGCCTAGAGAGAAGGGAACGAGTGGAGCTGCCAGGCTAGGAGCGCGAGGGAGAAGAGCGATCCCACAGCACCCGCCAGGCAAACCTGGGCAAAGCCAACATGCGTCGCCAGCGCCAAGGTTCCTGATAGAGACGATACAACCATTCCAGGTGATGGTCACGCCACCAGCGGGGGGCTCGCCGTTTTTGGCCGGCCCAAATGTCGAAGCTGCCGCCTACTCCCATCCAGATGGCTTGGGGCAAAAGAGCTCGCCAGCGAGCAATCCACAGCTCTTGGCGCGGGGATCCCAGCCCTACCCACACCAGTTGCGGCTGAAAAGCCTGGAGAGCTAGCAGCAGGTTTTCCTCCTCGGCGGGGGAGAAGTAGCCGTGGTGGCCCCAGATGGCCAAGGAAGAAAAGCGGGCTTGCCAATGCTGAATCGCGGCCCGGTTGACCTCCGGCTTCCCCCCCACCAAAGCCAGGCGCCACCCCCGCGCAGCTGCCGTCGAGATTAGGGCTTCGGCCAGCTCGATCCCTGGCACCCGCTGGACGCGGATCCCCTGCCGCCGCAACGCCCACACTACCCCAATGCCGTCTGGGATCACCAGCTCAGCCTCCTGCAGCACTTGGGCAAAGGCCGGATCCCGCTGCGCCTGCATGATCATCTCCGGATTGCAGGTGACTACCTGAGCACCCAGGCCCTGGCTGATGCGGGCTTCAATCCAGGCGGTATAGCTCTGCAGATGGGTTTCCGGCAGGGTAAGGTGCAGGTTGACGCCCAAAAGGGAGTAGGTTACCAACGACATTGCCACGGGCCTAGGGAGAGAACTTGCTTCCCAATCCAGATTGTGCCAACAAAAAAGAGCGCTATCCTTCGGGGTGAGATAGGGATTCCATGCTCTCTGAACAGCCTTCTACAAGCGTCTTGGCCCCCCGCGAGGGGCGCTGGCTCTGGCAGGGCCAGTCCATCCGCTACCAACAGGCGGGATCCGCCGGCCCGGCGGTGGTGCTTATCCACGGTTTTGGGGCCAGCAGCGACCACTGGCGGAAAAATTTGCCGGAGCTGGGGCGGCACTGCCGCGTGTACGCCCTTGACCTCCTGGGATTTGGGGGATCCGCCAAGCCCTTGCCGGGATCCCCTTTCCCCTACACCTTTGAAACCTGGGGCGCCCAGGTGGCCGATTTTGGGCGGGAGGTGGTGGGGGAGCCAGCTTATCTGGTGGGCAACTCCATTGGTTGCATTGTGGCCTTGCAGGCGGCTGTTTTCGAGCCAGGCCAGGCCTTGGGGGTGGCGATGTTGGATCCCTCACTGCGGCTGTTGCACGAGCGCAAGCGTCGCCAGATCTCCTGGCTGCGCCGCCGAACCACCCCCCTCATCCAGTCCTTGCTGGGGTGGCCCCCCTTCGGCCGGTTTTTCTTTGCCCAGATAGCCCAGCCCTGGGCCATTCGCAACATCCTCCTCCAAGCGTATGGGCGCAAGGAAGCGGTTACGGAAGACCTGGTGCAGCTTTTGCTGCGACCGGCCCTCGATCCGGGAGCGGCAGAGGTGTTCTTGGCCTTTGTGCGCTACTCCCAGGGGCCCTTGGCCGAGGATCTCCTGCCCCAGGTCACCTGCCCCGTCCTCATCCTCTGGGGAGAGGTGGATCCCTGGGAGCCCATTGCTTTGGGGCGGGCCTTGGCCGAGTTCCCCTGCGTGGTGGGGTTCATCCCCCTGCCGGGAGTTGGCCACTGCCCCCAAGACGAGGCCCCGGAGCTGGTCAACCCGCTGCTGCTGGCTTGGATCCGGGATCCCACCCGAAAACCTGAGCTCGGGATCCCCTAGCAACTCCCGCGAGGAGGAAGGTCTGGGTTCTCCCGCCTAAGAGCGACCGAGGTGCTCCAGTTGATCCAGGTTGGGGCCGCTCAGCCGGAAGGCCTGGCCAAACCCCTGAATGAAGCTGCCGCCGGTGGGGGTGATCTGGCAGAAGTGGAAGTCCGCTAGGCCCAGGATCATCTCGGCAATCTCGTACTTGGCGCGATAAAGAGCCTCGAACCCCTGGGCTTGCGCTTCCTTGCGGCTGAGGAACTGGGCTTTTCCGCTCACCATCACCCGCGGCAAAGCGTGGTTGCTGCGGGGATCCCCCGGCGTGGGCGGCTCGTGGATGAGCAGGCTGGCTCGCGGATCCGACCGCAAAGCCTGGGTGTGGGAAGAAAGGTCGCTGATGACAATGGCAAAGCGCAAGGGATCCCACTGCACCACGAAGGGCACCAACGATACCGCCGGGGATCCGTGATCCAGCACCGCCAAGCTGGCCACCGGCTGGCCCTCCAGCAGCGCCTTCAACTTTTCCTGCGCCGACATCGCTTTTTCTCCCATTGCCCCTGCTATTATCCCCAAGCCCCCCTCGTTTGAGAAGGGTTGGATCCCTGGGATAATATCCATTGCCCGTTTGAGCAGCCCGCACCACCGGGAGCAACGTTTTTCGACATTTTTCAACCCTATCGACGTCGATACATCCCGATGTATTGTGACTATCTTGTTCAGATCCTCACGGCTCGCGTTTACGACGTCGCCCAAGAAACCCCCCTGGAGCCGGCTTTTAACCTCTCCCGCCGCCTGAACAACCAGGTCTGGCTCAAGCGGGAAGATCTGCAGCCGGTTTTCTCCTTTAAGCTGCGGGGGGCCTACAACAAGATGGCCCACCTGCCTCCGGAGCAACTGGCGCAAGGGGTGATCGCGGCCTCTGCGGGCAACCACGCCCAAGGGGTAGCCCTGGCAGCGCAGCGGCTGGGCACCCACGCGGTCATCGTGATGCCCGTCACCACCCCCCAGGTGAAGATAGACGCGGTGCGGGCGCGGGGGGCCCAGGTGGTCTTGCACGGCGACACCTTTGACGATGCCTATGCTCACGCGCGGCAACTGGAAGCCGAGAAAGGTTTGACCTTCATCCATCCGTTCGACGATCCCCTGGTGATCGCTGGCCAGGGCACCATCGGCATGGAGATCCTGCGCCAGTCTCAACAGCCCATCCACGCCATCTTCGTCGCCGTCGGCGGGGGCGGCCTGATCTCGGGCATCGCCGCCTACGTCAAGCGCCTGCGCCCGGAGATCAAAATCATTGGGGTAGAACCGCTGGACGCCGACGCCATGTACCGCTCCCTACGAGCTGGCCGAAGGGTGCGCCTCTCTCAGGTAGGCCTGTTTGCTGATGGGGTGGCGGTGCGAGAGGTGGGGGAAGAAACCTTCCGCCTCTGTCAGCAGTACGTGGACGAGATCCTCTTGGTGAGCACCGACGACACCTGTGCCGCCATCAAGGATGTCTTTGAAGATACCCGCTCTATTTTGGAGCCCGCCGGCGCCTTGGCCATTGCCGGCCTCAAAGCCTACGTCAGCCGCACCGGCATCCAGGGACAGACCCTGGTGGCGGTGGCCAGCGGGGCCAATATGAACTTCGACCGCCTGCGCTTTGTGGCCGAGCGAGCCGAGATCGGCGAACAGCGGGAGGCCATTTTCGCCGTCACCATCCCCGAAGAGCGGGGCAGCCTGCGTCGGTTCTGCGCCCACATCGGCCAGCGCAACCTCACCGAGTTCAACTACCGCATTGCCGATACCCACGAAGCTCACATCTTTGTCGGCCTACAGGTGCGGGATCGGGCCGATGCCCAGGCAGCGGCCCTGGATCTGGAGCGGGCTGGCTTTAAGACCTTGGATCTCACCGACGACGAGCTGGCCAAGCTGCATCTACGCCACATGGTGGGGGGGCGCTCCCCCCTGGCCGAGAACGAGCTGCTCTACCGCTTCGAGTTCCCGGAGCGGCCCGGGGCCCTGATGCAGTTCTTGTCTTGCATGAGCCCCAACTGGAACATCAGCCTCTTTCACTACCGCAACAACGGCGCCGACTACGGTCGCGTCCTCATCGGCATGCAAGTGCCCACCTCGGAAATGCCCGCCTGGCAGCGCTTTCTGGATACCCTGAACTATCGCTACTGGGACGAAAGCCACAATCCGGCCTACAAACTCTTCCTAGCCTAGTCAGTGTCGGCTTGTTGCGGGGGTGAACAAAGTTGTAAACAAAACTTTACAGTCCTATGTAGAGCGCGCTACGCTAGTAGAGAAAAAGCAAGGAGAATCCTATGAGCAGATATCGCTCCGTCGTAGTCGAAGAAGGTGGCCGCCTCAACAACTACGCCATCGAGCCGGAGATGTACGTGGACACCGTTCCGCGGGTGGGCTTCACCGACTATGCAGAGCGCTTGAACGGGCGTTTGGCGATGATCGGTTTTGTTGCCCTGATCCTGTTTGAAGCCTTGTCTGGCACTACTCTCATCGGCTGGCTGCAGTCCCTGGGGCAGTAGAAGAGGGGAAAGCAAGCCGTGGCTTGTGAAATCCGAGGCGGTCAACCTGGGAGTACAGGCGATCTTTGCCTGAACAAGCCCTTCCTTGGCTGACTTTGCACACAAAAGGATAGCTTGGTAGCCCCGCACTTGAGTGCGGGGCGGAAAAGCCCG
>NZ_JANSHO010000078.1:0-142880 GCF_047502635.1 Synechococcus sp. RC10B2 | reverse complement strand
AGCGCGAAGATTGACAACCTAACCTTAAATCATCCGTTAAGTTCTGTCAACTACCCTTAGAAATCTGAGAAGGGATCCCGGCCTCAGCGGTTGGAGCGGCGGCTGCCGGTGGGGGAGAAGAGGGCTTCCAGAGCCTGGCTGAGGGTGGGCTCCATCACCACCCGGTCTTCGTAGGCAGCGATGACCCGGGTGAGCTGGGGCAGGCGGCCCTGTTCTGCCTCCAGGTAGAGGGGCTGGATGTAGAGAAGCGAGGTCTCGATGGGGATGACCAGCAGGGTGCCCAGGTTCACCCGCGACCCGTGTTCGTTCCAGAGGGCGATTTGCTCGGAAATGGCCGGATCCTGGTTGACCCGCGCCTCTACTTGCTCTGGGCCGTAGATGAGGCGCTGCTTGGAAAACTCGTACACCAGCAGCTTGCCGTAGTTTTCCCCATCGCAGCGGGCCGCCATCCAGGCCACCATGTTTTGTTTGTTGAGGGGGGTGAAGGGAGAAAGCAAGACAAACTCGGGCTGGTTTGGGGATCCCTTTTGGGGATCCTCTGGCAAGGTGAGGATGAGGTACTGGGGCTGCATGGGCAGGCGCCGCCGCTTGCGGAACTGGTTGGGGATCTGCCACTGGTCTTCCCGGTTGTAGAAAACACGGGGATCCGTCATGTGGTAAGTGGCAAATTGCTGCACCTGCACCCGGAAGAGATCTTGGGGGTAGCGGATGTGCTGCCGCAGCGGCTCCGGCATGGCCTCTAGCGGCTTGAACAGGGTGGGGTAGATGCGGGCGTAGGCTTGGATGAGGGGATCCCGAGGGTCGGCAATGTACCAGTCGATGCTGCCGTTGTAGGCGTCCAGCACCGCCTTGACAGAGTTGCGGATGTAGTTGAAGGGAAAGTCAGGCAAGTACTCGGAGTAGGGGTAGTGGCTGCTGGTGGTGTAGGCGTCGAAAAACCAGTAGAGCCTGCCCCCTTGAATTACCAGGTAGGGATCCTGGTCGTAGAGCAAAAAGGGCATCACCTGGCGCACCCGTTCCCGGATTTGGCGGCGATAGAGGAAGCGGGTGCTGGGGGAGAGCTCGCGGCTGAGAAGGATGCGCAGATCCCGGAAGTGCCAGGCGTAGAGAAGCCGTTGCCAGAGGTGGGGGATGGGCACGCCGCCCGTGCCGCGGTAGCTGCTGTAGACATAGCGATCGGCAGCGGGATAGTCCAGGGCCCCCACGAACACGTCGGTGGTGGTCAGCTCGCTGTAGTAGAGGGCCGGCTGCTCCACCCGCAGCACCTGCGCCACCTCTGGATAGCGGGGGGAAACCCGCGGTGGGATATCCGATAGGAAAAAGTCCGGCAGCCCCTCAGCAGTAACCACGTTGACTGGGCTGAGGGTGAGGCCATAGCCGTGGGTGTAGAAAAAGCGCCGGTTAACCCAAGTTTGGGCAGCCGGTGGTACCTGGGCAAAGTCCAGCTCGCGCGCTGCATGCATCACTTGGCGCAGCTCTCCCCCGATGCGGTAGCGATCCACATCCACATAGGGAAATTGGTAGTAAGGGCGGATCTCCTGCAGTTGGCGATAGGTGGCCAAGAGGGGTTCTGTATCCCAAAGACGCACGTTGCGCAGGGTGGATTGATTTTGCTGCAGGATCTCCCAGGTCAGGGATCCCTCTTCTGGGAAGGGCTTGACCTCCACCTCGGCCAGGCCAAAGCCGGCGCGAGTAAAACGGATGTTGTGCTCGATGTAGGGGCGCTCCAGCTCCAGCTCGTTGGGCGTGACCAAAAGGGTTTGCAGCAGTTGCGGGTAAAGCCGGGTGGTCAGCAGCCCAAACCCCAGGTAGGCCCCCCAGAGCAGGGCCGGCGCCAGCAGGGAACTGGCCCAGGCAGGGCACCAAGACTTGAACAAGGGAAGGTTGAATCGGATCCCCTGGCGGGCCAAAGCCCAGAAGCCAACTGCTGTCAGGAAAGCCACCCCGCTCATCAACGTGGTAGCTGGCAAAGTGGCGTGCACATCGGCAAAGCCGGCGCCAAAGACGACGCCGCGGGTGGAATAGAGCAGCTCGTAGCGCTCCAGCCAATGGCCCCAGGCACGAAGCAAAAACAGAGCTCCCCCCAAGATCAGCAGGTGCCGTTGGGCAAATAAAGACAGAGCCAGCGTCAGCCGCTGCTCCGATAGCCCCAGCTCCACTAGGTAAATAAGCGCCACCGTGATCAAAGTGAGCAGCACTAGGTTGAAGCACCACTGCTGCAGTGTCTCCCAGAAGGGCAGGCCGAAAAGAAAAAAGCCCAGGTCGCGACCGAAGATTGGATCGGACTCGCCGACAGGGACTTGGTGCAACCAGAGCAGCAGCGCGAACCAGTGCTGAGAAAGAGACCAGGCCAAGCCGCCGCTCAACCCCAGGGCAATGGCCCAGGCCCCGGCTGTGCTTGCCCCCCGCCAGCAGGCGCGGATGTTGGATCCCACCACCGCCAGGGCAAAGGCAAAGGCGCCCAGGCCCAGCCCCCAGCGAGCCAGCACCCGCGTCCAGAGCACCGGCAGGGCATTCAGCTCGGCAAACCAGGCCAGATCGACATAGAAAGAGGCCAAAGCTGTGATGGCCAGGATCCCCAGCCCCGCCCAAAGCAAGAGAACCAACCCTCGCTGTAGCCGCTGCATAGCCTCACAGCGTCCCGCTCGAGGTCGCCCTTGATCCTAGCCGCTGCACCGCCTGCAGCAAGCCCGCCGGGCCCCCATCCACCCGCATCACCGGGATCCCCACTTGGGCCTGCAACTCTTGCCAGGTGAGATCGTCCAAAAAGCGCTCCCCATCCTTGAGGGCGATCTGGGGCAAAAGCAGGCCGTCGTAACTTGCCAAGTTTTCAACCGATTTCAAAGCGCCCAGAATGTCTTGCCCCGTCAACAGTCCGGTTACCGTCAGGGTTTGTCCCCAGAATTGGCTGGCAATGGGCAGAAGATGCAACTGCAACCTGGGGATGCTGTTCATCCGCTCCACCACCGGCTGGAAGGCTCGCTCCACTGCGTTGCCCACCACCCAGAGAACTTTGAGAGGAGAAGGGATCCCAGTCGGCAGCCGCACCTGCTCAAACTCGCTCAAGAACAGGCGCAGGGATCCCACTCCATTCCCCAGTTGGGGGTAATCTTCATAGTGCTCTGCCGGCGGCAATTCTCGATTTGCCAGCAAGTACCACTCGTCGGCCAGCCAGGCAAAGGTGGACCCCAATTCTTGCCGAAACTGCGCCTGCAGCGCTTCTACCTGCGCAATCACCTCCGCCGCCTTGGCGGCATCCACCGGGATCAGCTCGTCATTGGGGGGGCGGAAGCGGGTCAGCCCCACCGGTACCACCGCCACCGAGAGGACGGTTGGGATCCCTTCGACAGGTTGGCGAAAAGCGGCCAGATCCAAGAGCGTGCGGGTGAGGTGCTCTCCATCGTTCCAGCCCGGGCAGACCACCACCTGGGCATGCACTTGCAGGCGGTGTTGGCGAAACCAGGCCAACTGCTCCAGGATCAGACCGGCGCGCGGGTTTTTGAGCAGGCGGCTGCGCAGCTCCGGCTCCGTGGCATGAACCGAGACATAGAGGGGGGAAAGGCGCAGGCGGGCGATGCGATCCCATTCGGCAGCGGTCAAGTTGGTAAGGGTGAGGTAGCTGCCGTAGAGAAAGCTGAGGCGGTAGTCGTCGTCTTTAAGGTGCAGCGTTGCCCGCATTTCAGGGGGCTGTTGGTCGATGAAGCAAAAGGGGCAGGCGTTGGTGCATTGGATGAGGCCATCGAACAAAGCCGTCTCAAACTCCAGCCCCAGATCTTCATCGATGTCTTTTTCCAGCTCGACGATGCGCCGGATCCCTTGGCTGTCCAGGATCTCCAGGCAGAGATATTCATCGGCACACAAGAAGCGATAGTCAATGAGATCGCGGGGCTTCTCGCCGTTGATGCTCACCAGGGCCTCCCCTGGCCGAATGCCCACCTTTGCCGCTAGGGATCCGGGCAGGACGGCGCTGATACGGGCGGGCTTGACGCTAGCGCGGGACATAGCGCGCCCAAGAGGCGGGACTGCGTTGCCAAGAGAACTCAAACCTACTCTAAACAGCGGCGAATCGCTGCTTCCAGCTCCAACTGGCTGAGGTCGGTAACCACGAAGACCTCTTGCACGCTGCTGCCCTTGCGGGCCACCAACTTGTAGCCCCCTCGAATGGGCACGGAAACCCGCAACTGCAACTGCGGGATCCGCCCGCGACTGCAAGACAGAGCACCTGGCGTTACGGTTTTAATGCCAGGTTGTCGAGTCAGGCGCTCCAGAACAGGGATCAGCCCGGAAATGTGGGTGGAGTGGTTCCAAACCAGACGACCGGCAGGCTCAGACATGGCGGCAACGCAACAGCGAGGAGGGCTAGATCTCTATGCTAGGCTCTTGCCCCTGTAACTGAGAATAAACCTTGGCGAACTCTCCAAGTACAAGTATTTTCAGAAGGTTTTCTCTGTGCTAGTTTGACGGCAGCAAACGCAGGGAGCTCCTGACTCATGGTTGCCGAGCAAGTCATCCTCGAGATCCCCGAAGCCATCCTGAAAGGCCTGCAGAATGGAACCTACGAGGCGTAGGCGGCGTGGTGCGAGAAGTGGCCTCTAAGCGGGTGGTGGCCTGGCTGAGAGAAACTGGAGGCTTGACACTCGCAGATAGCATTAGCAATTGCATCCCGGCAGTGGACATAGTCAACGGGATTATTGCCAACATTCAGTTGAGGCAGATCAACCTAAGGCTAATTGACACTAGAGGTAAACTAAACACTGTCTTAGGCTTAACCAAATTCAATGCTGCTATTGGTCTAACTAACTTGGGTTTGTCTGCCGTAGACTTTGCAGTCGTTACCTCTAAACTCAATCAAATCGATTCTCGAATCCAAAGTCTTCAAGCATCCGTAGAAAGTCTTCGAGAATCCATAGATAGATCGCTTCTTGCCAAAGCTAAGTCTGCTATCGATGTTGCAGAAATAGCTTTGAAGATGTCTTCTTCGACCAACAGGAAGCGATTGGTAACCGAGGTCATTCAGCCTCTGCTTGAGGCTGAGCACTATTATCTAGCTGCGTGGGATTCCAATTGGAACAAGAACGACGGCATTTTGGCTTGCGAGTACATCTTAATCCTATCTTTAGTCTATGTTACAGAGATTGAATGCTACCTAGAGATGGAGGAGCATGAGATAGCTCTGAAACGCCTGGCGGAGGCAGAGGAGATTCTAAGACCTCGTATTAGAAAGTATGTCGAGCTTTTGTTGACCACGAAACCTTCAGTATATCTTCACAAGGCTTACCAAGAAGGAGTTAGCCTATCAAGCGTCGTGGAGATTCTCAAGTATGTAAAGGGTGAATCGGATGTGGATAAGCTGTTTGACAAATATATACGACCAGATATTTTCAGCGCACAAAGCATTGAATCCTATTTTGATAGTATGCCGACAAGATCTAAGAATGCTATCCTTGCCCTCATTGCCCCACGTTTGATTGATCCAAGCTGGTGGACAGTCTTGGATCGCATAGTTTGGGATCCTCCTCGGAGAGAAGCTATCATCAGTCGAGCAAATCAGGTTATAGCGGCTGCCCAGTCCATGATCGAATTGGACAGGAGACTGGAAGGCTACAGATACGAAATCACTGAAATGACTCGGCTTGGCCTCAGCTACCAAGAGTGGCAAAGTCTGGTTTTGCCGCCAAAAAACTCGTCTGAGGATCCAGACCCCAAAGTTTTACTGCTCCTGCCGGCTTAGGAAGCAGGATCAATGGGGGTAGAATCCGCCGCCCAAACCAAACAAGACGGCTAATATGCCAATACCGACAGCGATCCCAGCTGCTAGTT
This sequence comes from Synechococcus sp. RC10B2, assembly GCF_047502635.1. NCBI lineage: Bacteria > Bacillati > Cyanobacteriota > Cyanophyceae > Synechococcales > Synechococcaceae > Synechococcus > Synechococcus sp. RC10B2. The sequence goes on along the minus strand of NZ_JANSHO010000078.1, from coordinate 137,060 downwards.
TCAGATCCTCCTTTAGCTTTTCAGCGTCGGCTCTTTCCTTTATCGCTGTCAACAGGAAGAGTTGATCCTCTCCGCTAAGCCCGCTTATAAACTCAGGGGATAAAGACTCAAGGGGGAGACTCTTAAAGTAGTCGATCCTGCTCCTGCAGTAAAGCGTCAGTTGAGAGAGCTCTGAGCTTTTTTCTTTCTCGCGCAGTTCTATTTCTGACTTTGCCCTTTCTTGGAGACTTTTGGCTTTTTCCACTTGCTCTTTACTATACCCAGATTCAAAAAATGCCGACCAAGCGGATACCAAAGCAATGAGTACGAGTATAGCACCAATCCATCCCCAGCCTCCTAAGAAAGCCAACAAGCCCAAAAACAAAAAGACAAAGCAGCTCTGTATGTTTTCGTCTCTAGTAAGGAAGGTATAGTCAACTCTGGCATCCTCTTCCTTAATGCCGATTAAAATAAGGTTTCTCTTTAGCTCTGACTTCACTTGCTCTATTTTCTGGTTATAGTTGGTTTCAATCCTTCGCCTCCGCAGCTCTATCTCCTCGGCAGCTTTCTGTATCTTGTCAGGGTCAAACGGCCAAGTGCTGCCGTCTTGTGTGCTGTAGCTTGGTTTGGCTTTTAGACCTAGATCACGTTCGTTTCCTTTCGTTTGGGAAAGCCTCTGGGAATCGTAGGCTTTCCGCTTTACGGGATCACTCAGCACTGAATAGGCTTCTTGAAGGGACTTAAATTTTTCTTCGATGTACCGTCGGGCCTTTTCCGGTGTACCGGGAGGAAGCCGATCGGGATGATACTCTTTGGCAAGCCGCCTGTAGCTCTCTTTGATTTCTTCAGAGGTCGCGTCGGGCTTTACCTCCAGCTCGCTATAGAAATCTTTCATGAAGGGATCCCGCCTCTGCTGCCTTGCTAGCAGGATTCTACTGCTGCTCCTGCAAGCTTGAAAAGTGCTGTTTAATACCAGCCTTTTTTTATGCCCTAAGTGTCAAGCGCGCTGGGGAAAGCTCCACTCCCAGTAGCTCTCGGGGGGGGTTAGCTCTCCTTCCTAAGCTGTAGCTGTCTGGGCCCGGTTTGGACTAGTCCAACTCCCGCCGACGTAGCCGTTGCAAGGCCGAGAGAGGCTTCTCCTCTTCTGGCTGCTTTTTCGAGGCGGCTGCCCGTGGAGTGGTTGTCTTGTCCCTTTCGGGCTCGAGCGCAGGCTTGGCTGCTTCTGGCTCAGCGGCTGGAGGGCGAGGCGGGTTGCTGGCCTGCTGGTTGGGCAAGGGCACCGACTCCAGGGGGGCCAGCAGGGACTGGATGTGGCTGTAGGTTTCGGGATTGCTGCGGGCAGCATGGGCCAAGAGGGTAAGCTGCTCCTTGGCCGCTACCAGGTTCCCTAACTTAAGATCCACCAGAGCCAATTGGTAGCGTGCCTTAAAGCTAGTGGGATCCACTTCTACGGCACGTTGGAAGGCAGCTCGCGCCTCTGGGAGGTTGCCCTGGCGGGCGTAGATCAGGCCAAGGTTAAAAGGCACGTCGGGATCCCGCTCGCTGGGGAGAACTTTGGTTTTGTCTTCCAGCTCAAGGGCGGCCCGGTAGGCGTTGATGGCTAGGGTGTGAAAGCCCATCTGCAGGTAGCGGGCTGCATCTTCCTTGAGTTGGGCCACTGTCGGCTCCCCGGTGAGCAGATTCATAGGCGGCTGGGCAGAGGCAGGCAGTCCTAGCGCCAAACTCAGCAGGCATCCCACCACACGCAGGCCCAAGGGAGCAGTCCGTCCACCGGTTTGTTGCTTATTCATCCCCATGATCGGTTTCCTCCAGCCACCTCAACACCACTTCGTTCCACCCCTCAGGACCGGGGAGCCGGGCCAGTTGCCACTGGGTCTGAACCTCTGGCCCGCCGAGGCGAACGGCCTCCTTCCAGAGGCTATCCGCAATTGGGCTGGGAAGCACTACTTTCCGCTCCACCCACCGCAAAAAAGCCAAATCTGGGGGGGAGCAGCCGATGCCCAAGGCCCTGACAGGGCCCAAATGCCGCTGGTAGCAATCCAGGAGCAGCCGCACCGCCTGTTCTCCCGGTAGGGAACTGGGCTCTGAGGTTAAGGTTGTCCGCCTCCAGCCGGTCAAATACCACCGCGAGGGGTCGGAGAAGTGGAGCTGGTGCAGCCGTAACAAGTGCTGGGTGAGGGTGGCCTCTTGTTGGGCAAGGGCTTCTCGCAGCCTTGCTGGATCCCCGGAATAGCTGAAAATCTCGCTATATTCCCGCTTTTGCACCCGTTCTGCTTCCTCCAAAGGGATCCCAGTGGCGGCAGCTAGCTCCGAGGCTGTCCAATCCCCGAACCCGATGAGATCCAAGTGGTAATCTTGGCGCACCTGTTGCAAAATGTGGCGCAAGCAGGGGTAGGGCAATCCCAGGGCACACACGTAGTAGGGAGGGCGGTGTTGCCAGCGCTCGTCCAAAATGCCTGCGGGAAAGTAATGTTCGGGAACGTAAATAGCGGAGCCGTCCTCGCAGATGAAGGGATGCTCCAGGCGCAGTTGTCGACACAGATGTTCCAGTTGGGCGCGGGTACGCAGGCTGTAGAGCACTAAGGGAATGGAGCGGCGCTCCAAAGCCGCCAAAGCTTGTCGGGCAGCGCCATAGCTGTTGGACTGGGGATCTAAGAGGCTGCCATCCAAACTGCTGAGGACAAGTCGCATAAGCCCAGGAAAGGAAAAGGCGCTGGCAGCAGTCAATTAGCCAGATCAAACGGCCTCTAGCCCGAGGAGCGCAAGCCGGATCCCTGAGGCGGGCTTGGGGCTCAAGCGGCCAGCATTCCCATCATCCAACAGCCTTGACAGAAGTGAAGAGGTTTAATTCAACGTGCCCTTCTTGGCCACCTTCTGGAGGAGTGAAGCACCCAGAGCGGCATTGGGGCAATTGATGCCAAATGTTACACTCTGCTGCCGTGCCCAGCCGATACTAGCGGCAGAGCAAGCCTCTTGACTCGCGATTCCTTTGAGGGATCAGGTGCCGAAAGCGCGATCCCCAGCATCCCCCAGCCCGGGCAGGATAAACCCCCGGTCATTTAGCCGCTCGTCGATCATGGCGCAGAAAATTTGCACCATCGGGTAATGGGATCCCAGCCGCTGCAGCCCCGGCGGAGCAGCCAAGACGCTCACAATTCTCACTAAGCTGGGATCCGCTCCCCGTTTTTTCAGCTCGTCCAAGACCCAGAGCAAGGTGCCGCCAGTAGCCAACATCGGCTCAGGGATGAGAATGCGCATCTGCTCCGGGATCCGCTCCGGCAGGCGATTGAGGTAACAACTCACCTGCAGCGTCTTTTCGTCCCGCACCAGGCCCACATGAAAAATCCGTGCCTGGGGCAAGAGGGACTGACAGCCTTCCAGCAGGGCCAGCCCAGCCCGCAAAATAGGCACGATGGCCAGCGGCGTGTTGGGGGCGATAACTTCTGCTGCAGCAGGTTCCAGAGGAGTTTGCACCTGCACCGCCTGAGTTGGGATCCAATCCCGCATCGCCTCGTAGGTCAGCCAGCGGCCCAGCTCCGATAGAGCACTGCGAAACAAGGGCGTGGGGGTTTCCACGTCGCGAGCCACAGCTAACCAGTGCTTAATGAGCGGGTGAGAGGGGACATAGACTCGAAGCTGCTGACTTGCCACAGAAGGATGCCTCAATCTGGGCGGTAGCATAGCGGGTTGCTTTGGCAGAAAGCAAGCACTTCCCTCGAGGTAATGGGTACCCCTTCAGAATTGGTTGACCTGCCCCCTGCCTTAAAGGGTAGGGATTCCTAGTTTTGGGTTCTACGAGCGCACTTAGCTAGCCAGTGGCTAGTCCCTAATTCACCATGCCGGCAGTGAGGCATCTCTCCCCAAGCGTAGGCGCTCCGCGCTGCTGAAGCGAACGCCCGATTGGTTCAGGATGCGTTGCCATGCTTTGCCGTTACAGCACAGGGCAAAGCTGGAGCTGGGTCTGCAGATCCGGTAGATCTGGATCACGAGATTTTTTCTGAGGATCGCCCATGTCTGCCGTCCGGTTTCAGCCGTTGCGGGTGGCCTTCACCTGTGCGGATCCCAGCCAAGCGCAAATGCCTGTTGCCGAGTTGCTGGCGGCTCTGCCGGCCTCGCCGCTTCTAGCCTACACCGACCCAGAAGCAGCGGACTTGCGGGTAGAGATGCTGCCAGATGCCATCTACCACTTCTACCGACGGGAGGAAGAGGTGGCGCTGGCAGCCTTTCGGATCCCGGTAAAAAAGCCACAGGCTCTGCCCCGCAAGCTGGTGCGGCTGCTGGAACATGTGGCCGCCTTCGACAACCTCCTCAACCTGCAACCTGCCAGCGATGCTCTGAGCAGTGTTCTGGAAGTAGAGTTTCTGCAACTGGAAACGCCGGCCAGTGGCTCTAGCCCTGCTGAAGTTAGCCCTTTGCCGCGGGATCCCCAAGGCCAGGTGCAAATTCAAGCAGGCCGCAACCTCGCCATCGCCCTGCGCAACAGGGCCCTTACGCCGGTGCACGTCTATGTAACAGTCTTTGACGAACGGCAGTGCAGCGTCGGTTTAGTCTATCCCTACCAGCCGGACTCTCCTGCCCGCCTGCGCCCCAGCGAAAGCGTATTAGTTGGCTCTGGCCCTCGCTATCTGCTCCAGATGCAACTGCCCGAAGACACAGAAACGGCGGTGGATCGCTTCAAAATCTGGGTCACCAGTACCGGCATGCAGCCGGGCATTATGGCAATGCCCCCTCTAGGACAAAGGCTGGAGCCCCCCTCTGACGATCCCTATGGCTCCGGATCCCGTCTGGATAGAGAAGTCAGGCTGGCCATTCTGGGCAAAGCAGGCAGCACTCCCATGCCGGCTTTTGCCGAGGATCCCTGGTGGTGTATGGAGCAAGCCGTCAAGATTGTGGCCTGAGCCGATGCTCTTGGGGACTTTTTCAGACTTTCAGAGATGGCTTTTCAGGATCCCATCAAAGGTAGACTCAACCTCATCGACGCCAATCACTGACAGGTGATAGAGGGAAGATAGACTACTTCTTGTATCTTGACTAACATCAGTTAAAACTATGAAAGCTTGGCTTCCCTGAAGACCGAGTTCATGAGCGATTCCGGAGTATTTTTGTATTTTATCTTGGTACCCACCTGTCTTCGATTCCACCCAGTAGAATTTATCATTGATATGGAAGAAAAGATCCATCTCAAAATCGGCTCCATCCGATAAAGTAACTTGGGCATTCGCGACGTAAGAGAAACTGATCTTTTTGGTGTGAGCCTCAACAAGGCGGATCAGCGTGCCCCTAACATATCTTTCCAGCCAGTTCCCTGCCAGAAAATTCAGCGCCTGACGCGACCTACTGGGTCTCGCTACCAAAAGGCATCTGGGCGCCTTAGAGTATCTGTACTCTTCCAAAAATGCGATGTCGTGTAACTCCTTAGCAACTTGGCAAGTTGAACTGACTACTTGTGGAGGTTCGTCTCTAAGGTTTAGGTAGAAAGAACTGCCGCTCTTCATGTTTGATTTAACCATTCCATAAAATCTCTTGATAAAAGAGTATCGGCTGCCCATAAAGGCGGCTATTTGATCTAGCTTTTCCTCTTTTTCTTCCGCAGCTATGCTTTTTATCTTTATGTTTTTTGAGTTTAAGAACGACTCTATCTTTGATATATCAACGATAGCTGTCCCATCCTTGTCTCTTAGTACTTCGTCTGGTGTCTCAGGATCTGGTGCTTTACCAATGACCTGAGTAACCTGCTCATTCTGGGAGTCCTGATTTGCAGTTGGGCATATCTCGGATCCATGAGAACTTTGAATAGTAACCCGTAGTTGCCGATAAATATCTTTGGCCTCTTCCACTAGATTTTCCAGAATGGCTAGCTGATTGTTCAGTTGCTGGCCATGTTCGGCCAACTTTACAGATATAGCTTGTAGAAAGTCTCTGCCCCAGTCCTGTAGCAAGCTTTGCTGGCTGTCAGCAAGGCGAAATTTAAACTCTTCAAGGGTAGCTTGGACGGCCTGTAACTTTTCCTGTAACTTTTGAGAAATCTTGTCTACCAATCCTTCGCTCAACTTGATGAGTGCTTTGTCCGGGTTGTTGAGTTCTTGGCTGCGTTGGCTTAGCTGCGAAGATATATCTCTGATAATCTCTCGTTTCCAGATTTCCAGTTTAGGACTGGCCCCATACTGGCGAGCAACGTAAATGCCTACCGAGAAACCAACAGCTGCCCCAATCAATAAAACCAAAACTAAGTCCATCAGATACTCCTGTCCTCTGCTGCTGTTACTTTTCTTTCCAGTTAACTGGATTACCTGCTTGCCTCAACATTCTAGGAGGAGATAGGTGAATTTTCAAGCAGATGGGGACCTGCCTCTGACCGAAGCTGGGCGCCGACAAGGGATCCCAGCCAGCCTTGCTGAAGGGCTTCTTGAGCAGGAGTCAGTTCAGGCAACACCTCCAACGTGTAGACATCGGGCCGAGGGGGATCCAACGGGATCCAGAAATGTTTCAACTGATCGGCTTGAAAAACGCTCAAACAAATGATCTGGTGGGGCTGATAGGCCGTCAAGCGTTCTGGCAAGTTGGCAGCGCTTACCCGGAAGCCATCCAAGGCCACCAACTCATCGCCAGCCCAGATGCCGGCTTTTTGAGCGGGGGATCCCATCTCGACGGCGCTGATGCGATTGCCTTCGCCGTTGAAGTTGAGGCCCAGGTAGGGGGGAGGGTTGGGTCGGCTGAAGTGAACCTTGAGGGTGAGGCCAAAGGGGTGGAGGTAGGCGTTGTAGTCTAGCTCTTCCGTGCCGTCCACATAGGCGGCGAAAAAGGGGCTGAGATCGGCGCCGGCTGCCCGCTCAAACGCCTCTTGCAAGTCTTGGTTGCTGTAGCCTTTCTCTGTCCGACCAAAGCGCTGCCACAGATCCCGCAGGGCCGTGTCCAGGGATCCCTGCCCCCCTGAGAGGTGGCGAATGTGCAGATCTAGCAGCCAGCAGACCAAAGCGCCCTTTAGGTAATAGGAAACCTGGCTGTTGAGGCTATTTTCGTGGGGACGGTAGAGCTTGATCCAGGCGTCGAAACTGGATTCTCGCAGCGATTGTACGGCTCGACCTGGAGTGCGCTGCAGCCGGCCAATTTGCTCGGCCAGGATCTTTAAAAAATCTTCGGCGCTGAGGATCCCTGCCCGCAGCAAGATGACATTTTCGTAGTAGCTGGTTGCCCCCTCGCAAAACCACAGACAGTCCACGTAGTTTTCTTGGTTGTAGTTAATTTTCTCCAAAGCCAGAGGGCGCAGCCGCTTGACGTTCCAAGCATGGAAAAGCTCATGGGCCAGCAGCGCCAAAAAGCGGCGGTAGGAGTGGGGCTGATGCAGCTCCAGTCCAGAATAATTGAGGGTGGCACTGTACTTGTGCTCCAGGCCGCCAAATCCCCCGGCTGACAAATGCACAATAAACCAGTAGCGGTCGTAGGGCAGCTCGCCAAAAAACGCCGCCGTGGCCCGGACAATTTTCTCGGCATCGGCCACCGCTTGCTCCAAATTTAGGGTGCCCGCTCCCCAGACCACGAAGTAGTGAGGGATCCCTTCCACCGCAAACGACCGCAACTGGTGCAGGCCCACCTCCACCGGGCTATCCACCAGCTCGTCGTAGTCTGCCGCCACAAAAGACTGGCCGGAAGCAGCATCCTCAGAAGAAGACCTCAAAGGTCGCAAACTGGTGGCGACGTGCCAGTCGGGTTTGGGAGGGATTATCGTCAAGGTGTAGGGCTCCCGCTCGCGACCGGGCACGTAGAGAAAGAGCGCCGCCCCGTTGAAGTAGGCGTGGGTGAGATCCAAATGGTTGGTGCGCACCGTCAGCTCGTAGGCGTAGACCCGATAGCGGATCGCGACAGCCGAACAGCGGGGCGGCTCGATCTCCCAAGTGTGCTTATCTACCTTCCGCCAGGCCAAAGGGATCCCTTGCTCCGTTGCTGCCTGAAACTCTTGCACATGGCGGGCATATTCCCGCACCAGGTAGGATCCCGGCGTCCACACCGGCAGCCGCAGTTGCAGAGGTACTTCTGGATCCACCTCTTGGATCTGTAGTTCCACCTCCAAAAGGTGATTGGCCGGCTCCGGCATCCGCACCGTGAAATGCTGACGGCTTAGCTGAGAAGGGGCGGCAACCCCACCCTGCGCGATCCCCATATAACTTTCCTCGCACCTCCCGCCTGCACCGTCCCAAAACAGTGCGCTAGAGGCATATCTTGGACAGGAGACAAGACTTCAAAGATGTAGCTCCTGCTACAAAGATATCCAAGCAGAGTCTTTTAGCTTAGGATAATCTTGCCGCCGAGGTCATTTTTGAGTCAAGGGTGGCTTGGGTCAATAGCGGGCAGCTCAACCCCGGCACTCCTGGCTGATCTTGTTGGGTTGATTCTAAGGGATAAACTGACCTTAAAAGGTTGAAGAATATGGCAGTGGCCATTGCAGAAAAATCTCTGGTTGCAGCCTTCAAACAGTTGGGAGGGCCTCACCATCCTCCGGTTATCGAAACGTTTGAGCGCGGTAAGACCATCTTCTTTCCTGGGGATCCGGCGGAGCGGGTTTACTTTTTGGTGAAAGGAGCTGTCAAGCTCTCGCGGGTCTACGAAATGGGGGAAGAAATTACCGTCGCTCTCCTGCGGGAAAACAGCATCTTTGGGGTGCTCTCCTTCATCACGGGGCAGCGCTCCGACCGCTTCTATCACGCGGTGGCCTTTACCCGCGTCCAGCTGCTCTCTCTGCCCATCGAACAGGTGGAAAAATCCTTGCGGGAGAACGCTGAGCTCTCCATGTTGCTCCTCAGGAGCCTGTCTTCCCGCATCTTGCAGACGGAGATGATGATCGAGACGCTGGCCCACCGCGACATGGGATCCCGTCTGGTCAGCTTTCTACTGATCCTCTGCCGCGACTTCGGGGTGCCCGGCCCCAATGGAGTCACCATCGATCTCAAGCTATCCCACCAGGCCATTGCGGAAGCGATCGGCTCCACTCGCGTCACCATCACTCGTCTGTTGGGGGAGCTGCGCAAGAAGAACTACATTTCCATCCACAAGAAAAAGATCACCGTCCACGACCCAATGCAGCTTGGCCATCGCTTTGCCTAGGGGGAGAAGCTGCCCCTAGGGCCGTTTCCAGGAATTTACCAGTCGGGACAATCCCTCCCTCTGGGAGAGGAGTAGCCGTGCCACCAGGGCAGGGCAGCGACGAGGGAACCTCCCCTCAACCACCAGGGGCTGAGAGCGATCCTTGGGGGGAGGCTTGCTGCTGGGCCAGAGCAGCCAAGATCTTTTCCCCCATTTCCCGACAGCCGACGAGGGTCATCCCCTCAGAGTAGATGTCGGCAGTGCGGTAGCCCTGGGCCAAAACCGCCTCGACGGCCTGTTCGATGCGGTCGGCAGCCTGGGGCTGATCCAAGGAGTAGCGCAGCAGCATTGCCCCGGAGAGCACCTGGGCAATGGGGTTGGCCTTGTCTTGTCCGGCAATATCCGGGGCTGACCCGTGTACGGGTTCGTACACCCCAGGGCCAGAGGATCCCAAAGAGGCAGAGGGCAACATGCCGATGGACCCGGTCAGCATCGCCGCCTCGTCGGAGAGGATATCCCCGAAGAGGTTCTCCGTGAGAATGACGTCAAACTGCTTGGGCCAGCGCACCAACTGCATGGCAGCATTATCGACGTACAGGTGGGACAGCTCCACGTCGGGGTACTCAGCCGCAATGGCGGTAACCCGCTCCCGCCACAGTTGTGACACTTCCAGGACATTGGCTTTATCCACCGAGCAGAGCTTGCGCCGGCGTTTGCGGGCCAGTTCAAAAGCCACACGGGCAATGCGATCCACCTCCGCCTCGCTGTAGGCCATGGTGTTCACACCCCGCCGGGATCCCTTGGCATCTGTGAAGATCCCTTTGGGTTGGCCGAAGTAGATGCCGCCGGTGAGCTCCCGCACCACCACCAGGTCGATCCCGGCAACCACCTCCGGCTTGAGGGAAGAGGCCTGCACCAGTTGCGGAAAGATCTTCACCGGGCGCAAGTTGGCAAACAGCCCCAGGCCCGCCCGCAAGCCCAACAAAGCCCGCTCAGGGCGCTTCTCCCGCGGCAGGGTGTCGTACTTAAAGTCGCCAACTGCCGCCAAGTAAACAGCATCGCTCTCCTGGGCCATTTTCAAGGTCTCTGGCGGCAAGGGATCCCCCGTGGCTTCGTAGGCGGCCCCGCCAATCAAGCCCTCCTGCCACTGGAGGGAAAACCCCACCTGAGCGGCAACCGCATCCAAAACCGCCCGCCCCACCTGCATGATTTCAGGACCGATCCCATCTCCGGCCAGGGCTGTAATCCGATAGGTTCGGACAGCAGAGGAAGGAACGCTCATGGGCGGTCACAGCAAAAGAATGCGTAGCGATATTACCATCCCTTGGCCCCCAGGTTTGCCGAAAAGTCCCCCACGTCCAAAAAAAGTGCAGCCCGGCCACCGGCCTGCTGCACTCAGAGTTATCAAGCCGATATTCTGCCCTCTAGAACAGGCCCAGGGTGACCCACTTATCCAGAGGCAAGGTGGCGCCAATGCCCAAATAGAGGGTGACCAAGGTGCCGATCAAAAACACCGTCGTCGCCACGGGGCGGCGCAGCGGATTCTGAAACTTGTTGACGTTTTCGATGAAAGGCACAAACAGAAGGCCGACCGGAATGGCCGACATCAGGGCAATGCCCAAGAGCTTGTTGGGAGCAATGCGCAAAATGTGAAACGCGGGGTAGAGATACCACTCCGGCAGAATTTCCAGCGGCGTGGCAAAGGGATCCGCCGGCTCGCCGACACCCGCCGGATCCATGACCGCCAGGCCGACAATCACCCCAATAGTGCCCAGGATCACCACCGGGAACATAAAGAGCAAATCGTTGGGCCAAGCGGGCTCCCCGTAGGTCATGTGGCCCATGTTCTTCTTCAGCTTGGCCAAAACTTTGGGATTGTCTAGGTCAACTTTGCGGGTAATCGCCTCGGTTGCTATCACTTGCTTTGAGACCGGCATAGCCATTCTCCTTGTCTAGGGCAAAAGTTCTGAAAAGATGCATCCAGGGTGCCCGGCTCACAAGAACCGGTTTGGGATCACAAAGGCCCGGAGATGCCCTGGCGGCGGATCATCAGAAAGTGCATCGTCATGAAGACCGCCGTCAGCCAAGGCAACACAAAGGTGTGCAGGCTGTAGAAACGGGTGAGGGTGGCTTGGCCAACTGCCTCGCCGCCGCGGATAAGCTGGACCAGGGCATCCCCCACCACCGGAATGGCACTGGGCACCCCGGAGACGATCTTGACTGCCCAATAGCCCACCTGATCCCAAGGCAGGGAGTAACCGGTAACCCCAAAGGAAACCGTCAGTACCGCCAAGATCACGCCGGTTACCCAGGTCAGCTCGCGCGGCTTCTTGAACCCCCCCGTCAGGTAAACCCGGAAGGTGTGTAGAATCATCATCAACACCATCATGGAAGCACTCCAGCGGTGGATGGAGCGCAGCAGCCAGCCGAAGTTGACCTGGGTCATGATGTAGTTGACCGATTCAAAAGCCTCGGCCACCGTTGGACGGTAGTAAAAAGTCATGGCAAAGCCGGTGGCAAACTGAATGAGGAAGCACACCAGCGTGATGCCGCCGAGGCAGTAGAAGATGTTAACGTGGGGCGGAATGAATTTTCCGGTTGCGTCATCGACGAAAGGCGTGATCTCCAGCCGCTCGTCTAGCCAGTCGTAAACTTTGCTCATGATGCCTGCAATTTTTAGAGTTGGATATCCAGGGCGGGGCGGGCCCACTCCCTATAGCACTGTAACACAATTCGTTAACACGATCGTTAACACGATCATGAAGTCGGGCTCAGCTTTGAGACAGGGATCCCTACACCAACAGCCCAAACGCCTGCTGATGTCTCATCTTGTTCACGTTTCTTAGTATTTCTTAGCTTCTTCTTCAGTTTGGGATCCGATGATTGCGCAGAAGCCGAGATCTGGGGAAAGCAGTTGCAGAGGGTTGGGGATCGGATGGGGGTTACGCCAGGCTGTCCGAGTTTTGTTGCTAGGGTGCCTGCTCTGGGCGAGTTTGGGCATTGGCGCCTGTCAGGTGCAGGCCAGCCGCTGGGGGGAAGAGCAGCAACTGCTGGCGCAGGCGTGGGCCTATGTGGATCGGGCCTACGTGGATCCGGGTTTCAACGGACAGAACTGGTGGCAGGTGCGCCAGCGCTTTCTCTCTCGGCCCCTGAAGGATCGGCAAGAGACCTACCGGGCCATCGAGGAGATGCTGGCAACTCTGGGGGATCCCTACACCCGCTTTTTGGACAGGGAGCACTACCTCAGCCTGCAGACTTCCACTGCTGGCGAGTTGAGCGGCGTCGGCCTCCAGATTGCCATCGACGGGCAGGGGGCAGTACGGGTCATCGCCCCAATGGAGGGGACTCCTGCCGAGCGGGCCGGGATCCAACCTCAAGATGAGATCCTGGCGGTGGATCAGGTGCCAGTGGCAGGGCTGAGCTTGGATGAGGTGGCAGAACGCATGCGCGGCCCCAGCGGCACAACCGTTAGCCTACGGCTAAGGCGGCAGGAGCGCATCTGGGAGGTGGAGCTGGTGCGGCAGTCCATCCTGATCAACCCGGTGCGCACCGGTTTTTTCAAGCTGCCCCAGGGGGAGGTAGCCTACATCCGCCTCAGCCAGTTTAACGGCAATGCCGCCGCTCAAGTGCGTCAGGCCATCCAGGCCGCAGAAGCGCGAGGAGTGCGGGGCTACATCCTCGATCTGCGCAACAACCCCGGAGGGTTACTGCAGGCGGCCATTGAGATTGCTCGCTTTTGGATCCCCAAAGGCGACATCGTGCGAGTGACGGATCGCTACGGCATTCAGGACGGCATTCCCGCCACCGGCGAAGTCCTCACGGCAGCCCCCTTGGTCGTCTTAGTGAACCAGGGCAGTGCCAGCGCCAGCGAAGTCTTGGCGGGGGCGTTGCAGGACAGCGGACGGGCGCAACTGGTGGGAACGCGCACCTTCGGCAAGGGGCTGATCCAATCCCTGCTGGAGCTGGCGGACGGCTCGGGGCTGGCCGTGACCACTGCCAAATACCTCACCCCCAACGGCCACGACATTCATCGCCAAGGGATCCAGCCCGATGTGGAGGTGGCCGCGGGCCCTGTTCCCCTGACGGCAGAAAGCCTGGGCGGCCCTGAGGATGGGCAGTTGCAGCGGGCTTTGGAAGTGTTGGGGGCGACTTTGTCGGTGGCCCAGGGGATCCCAGCGGCAGCTAACACCTGAGGGGGAGAAGGGGAGTGCCTGTTTGTCTGCGATTCGTTTTAGGATCGGGTTTAGCCGTCCACTTGGCCCTGCTCTCGATCCCTCTGGCATGAATGCCCTGCAAAAATTTCACCACTTCTTCAACTGCTGCATTGGCGCCTGGCACACCGAGCGCACCTACCACTATTTGGATCGAGGGGAGGTGGAGCGTTCGCGCACCGACTTCACCATTCGCACCCTCACCCCTGAGCTCAAGGAGAAGGTACTGGCCGACAACAACTACCCCAACCACGGTGTGGACGGGTTTTTGGGCTTCCACCTGGCGTTTGAGACGGTTTCCGAAAAAGGGGAGGAGGCTGGGCAAGAGCTAAACATGCTCTTCGTGCCCCGGCGAGAAGGGCCCCGTGGGCTGGAGGGCGACTACTTGCGGGATCGGGCCTATGAGGAAGACCGCCCCATAGTGGCCAGCTTCCGCTTCGATCCCGGATCCCTGCAACTGGTGATGACCACCACCTACACCCGCGTCGTTGCTGTGGATACCATCACCTTGCTTAACCCACGCCTGCGCCTGCGCCAGATCCTCACCTACCAACGACCCCCTCACGGTCAGCCCTTGGAGGAGCTGCTGCTGGTGGGGTTTGGGGTAGAACAAAAGCTTACCTAGGGGGGTTTATCGGTGGATCCGGAGTTGATCCCTCCCGAAGACTTGCGCCTGCCCCAGCATCTGGCCCGGATTGAGGCCAGCTTTGAGCGGGGACAATACCGTCGGGTTCTGGAACAGGTGAAACAGGCCCAAAGCCGCTACCCGCAAGCGGGCAAGCTGCGGCTCTGGCAGGCCCTGGCCGAGGAGGCCCTTGGAGAGACCCAGGAGGCGATCCGCTTGGCGCAAACCTTGCTGGGCAACCCGGATCCGGAAGTGGCTCAACAGGCCCGCTACGTGTTGGGCATCTGGCAGGCTCCGCGTCTGCGGCGACCAGCAGAGTGGTTGCTCGAAATCCCAGATCTCAGCCATCTGGAAGAGGCCGAGCCAGGGGAACGCCGTCTGGTCTATGAGCGCCCCCGCCGCCCAGCTTCCCTGCCAAAAGTCGCCGATCCCATCCGCCGCGAGGCTGCTCCCCCCTTGAATACCCAACGGCTGACGTGGGTGTTGATCGGGATCCTTTTCGCCCTGCTAGCGGTGATGGCCTGGCTGCCCTAGCCCAGCCCTGGGTCGGCGCAGAGACAGGCTGCCTGACCCAAAAGCAGCAACAGCCGCCCTCGTCGCCCCCGAGTTGAAGAGAGATACTGGGAATAGGGATGGCTGTAACCCTTGGCTGCAGATGCTGGGCGAGCGTCCCAGTTGGATCCCGGGCAACAGTAGGTAACCAGCGGAGGTTGAGAGTGGCTACACAGACATTGGTCATCGATGCAGTAGAGCAGTTGGGCTTGCGGGTCACTCTGGGAGATATTGCCTCCAGCACAGGCCTGGCCCTAGAGGAGGCCAAACAGGAGTTGCTGAAGTTAGCCCAAAAGGCGGGGGGGCATCTCCAGGTTTCGCGGCAGGGGGAGATTGCCTACGTTTTCCCGCCCGACTTTCGCGACATTCTCAAGCGCAGGGAGCAGCAGGATCGGCTGGCAGCCTTGCGACGCAAGCTGTGGGGCGGCTTTCTCTACGGGCTGCGCATCTCCTTCGGCATCCTGTTGGTGGTGTCGATTATCCTCATCACCCTGGCGTTGATAGCTCTGCAGATGGCCAGCAGTCGTGAAGAGGGCAGCGGCAGTCGCAGTCGCTCGCGCGAGGTGGGGTTCTTCTACTTCCCCAACCTTTGGGTGGGCAACCCCTTCTGGAGTCCCTACCCCTACTACGGGGGCTATTCCGGTCGGGCGCAGCCCCGCCGGGAAAAATCGGAGATGAACTTTTTGGAGGCGGTGTACAGCTTCCTGTTTGGGGACGGGGATCCCAACGCCAACCTGGAAGAGGAGCGCTATGCCTTGATCGGCCAAGTGATCCGCGCCAACGGGGGGGTGATCGCCGCCGAGCAGGTGCTGCCCTACCTGGATGTGGAGCCGGGATCCCCGGCCCTAGAATACGAAGACTATATGCTGCCCATTCTGCTCAAGTTCGACGGCCAGCCGGAGGTAAGCGAGGACGGCGATATCGTCTATCGCTTCCCAGAGCTACAGGTGGCCGCCTCAGAGCGCCGCTCCAAGAAGATCCCGGAGGTGTTGCAAGAAAAACCCTGGGTGTTTAGCCGCGCCACCCCTGAGCAACTGACCCTAGCTGCTGGCTTGGGTGTGCTCAATTTCCTCTTGGCGGCCATTCTCTACGGGGCGCGGGAGGAGGTGGCAGCCGCCGCTGGCAGCAACGCCTTTTTGGCGTTTATCTACCCGCTGATTGGATTCCTCTTTCTCTACGGCACGCTGTTTTTGGCAGTGCCTGCAGTGCGGTGGCTGACGTTGCAGTTCCGCAACCAGGGGGTGGAGCGCCGCAATCGCATCCGGCGGTTCTGGCAAGAGCGGCTGAAGCGTCCCTCCGAGGCGCTGCTGCGCAAGCTCGACTTTGCCCGCCGCTTCCGCCGCCAAGAAGTGGTGCGGGAGTCGGACACCATCTACTCTACGGAGCGGGATCTGATCGAGCAGCGGGACTACCGGCTGGACGAGCCGGCCTTTCGCCAGCTTTTGCAGCAGGAGCAACCCCTGGAAAGCAAGTCGGAAGAGGTGCCCCGGCCTCGTCTCTAGCGAGGGGTTGAGGCCTGCCCAAGGGTCTTATCGAGCCATGGCCAATGCCAGTAGCGCGCAAGGCAAGCAACAGGATGGGAGGCAGGGGGGCCTGGTCCGCCTGGGGATCGACGTGGGAGGCACCTTCACGGATCTGGTGCTCCTCCAGGAAGGCCAGATCCGGACAGCCAAGGTGCTCTCCACCCCCAGCCCAGAAGCGGGGGTCTTTGCCGCCCTGGACAAGCTGGGCCCAGTTGAGGTGGACGTGTTCTGCCACGGCATGACGGTGGCCACCAACGCCCTCTTGGAGCGCAAGGGATCCCCCACCCTGTTTCTGACCACGGCGGGCTTCCGGGATGTGCTGGCCATTGGTCGCCAAAACCGCCCTTCCCTTTACGACCTCACCCAGCCCAAGCCAGAGCCGGTGGTGCCCCGCCACCACTGCCTGGAGGTGAAGGAGCGCTGCAGCGCCGGCGGCGTGGTCGAGCCGCTGACGGAAGAGGAAATCCAGCGCGTCCTCCGGGAAGTGGGCGAGCGGGTAGAGCGGGATGGGATCCGTGCCGTGGGGGTGGGATTCTTGTTTTCTTTCCTCTACCCGGAGCACGAGCAGCGCCTGGGGGCGGCCCTGAGAGAGGCTTTCCCCGACTTGCATGTTTCCCTCTCCTGCGAAGTGGCGCCGGAGTTTCGGGAATACGAGCGCTTTAGCACCACGGCCATTGATGCCTACCTCAGCCCGGTGCTGGCGGGCTACCTGCACCGCTTGGCGCAGGGCTGCCGGCAGCGAGGGATCCCCGAACCCCTGATCATGCAATCCTCCGGCGGCGTCACTTCCATTGCCCAGGCAGCGGCTCATGCCTCGGTGGCGCTGCTTTCGGGGCCAGCGGGCGGCGTTTACGGGGCGGCCTACCTGGGCTGGCTGAGCGGCTATTCCCATCTGCTCAGCTTCGATATGGGGGGAACCAGTACCGATGTGGCCCTCATTCAAGACGGCCTCCCTCAGGTTACCCCGTCAGCGGTGGTGTGCGGCCTGCCGGTGCAACAGCCCCAGATCGACATCCATACCGTCAGCGCCGGGGGCGGATCCCTGGCCTCGCTGTTGCCGGGCGGGGGGCTGCAGGTGGGGCCGGAGAGTGCCGGCTCCAACCCTGGGCCGGCCTGCTATGGGCGGGGAGGAACGGCTCCCACGGTAACCGACGCCAACCTCTGGCTGGGCTACTTGCCGGATGGGGGCTGGCTGGGGGACGCTGTTTGCCTACGGCGGGACTTGGCCGGCCAGGCCATCGGAACGCTGGCGGAGCCCTTGGGTTTGACTTTGGAGGAGACGGCTGTTGGCATTCGCACCCTGGCCAATGTGGCCATGGCGCGGGCTTTGCGGGTCATCAGCGTGGAGCGGGGCTTGGATCCTGCCGATTTTGCCCTGTTGGCCTTTGGCGGAGCCGGGCCCATGCACGCCTGTGCCCTGGCGGAAGAGCTGGGGATCCGCCGCGTCCTCGTCCCAGCCTTTGCCGGTGTCCTCTCGGCTCTGGGTATGGCTTTGGCCGATCTGCGGCGGGACTACCGGCGGGCCATCCTGCAGCCGCTGCAACAGTTGGAGGGGGAAGGGGGAGGATCCCTTTTGGCCCAGTGGGCGGCGCCCCTCATCCGCCAGGCGCAAGCCGACCTGCAGGAGCCGGGGCTCTCCTTCAGCCTCGACCTGCGCTACCGCGGCCAGTCTTTTGAGCTGGAGATCCCGGCCCAGTTGTCGGATCCGGTTTCTCTCTTGGAGCAGCGGTTTCACCAGGCCCACCGCCAGCGCTACGGCTGGCAGGATCCCGACCAAGAGGTGGAGGTGATCCAGCTGCGTCTGCGGGCGGTACAAGCTTTGCCCCCTGTGCCTTTAAAGGCGCCGCCCCCCCTGCCAGGGGATCCCTTCAAGGGGGAGCGCCAGGCCTGGACGGGCGGCCGGATGCGACCGGTCCCAGTCTACGATCGGCGGCGCATGGGGGTGGGGTTTCAACTGGGCGGGCCAGCGATTGTGGAGATGCCGGAGGCTACCGTGGTGATCGAAGCCGGTTGGACGGGCAATATCGACGCCGTGGGAACCCTGATCCTGAGCTGCGGGTGATTCCGTTGCCAGGTGCGGCCCTCGGGAACCCTTCCTCAGCTTGGTTGCCAGCAGTTTTGCAAGGTTTTGAGGTTTTCTCTAAATTGGCAGGGCCCAGGTTATTGCGGCAGGGCGGACGATGGGACTCGAACCCACGAATGGAGGAACCACAATCCTCTGCCTTAACCGCTTGGCTACGCCCGCCAGGATCCTGGGGATCTAGCTTAGCATGGGACAAACAGAACAGAACCGCAAAGATTGAAGCGCCCCAACATGCTGCCCAGAACCGAACTACTGAAAGGAGCGGAGTATCGAGAAACCTTGGCGCGCATTCTGGATCTGGGGGAGCAAGCCCTCAAAACCTGGCAAGTGGTCTGGAGTGACTTTCTCTCCCCGGCAGAAGTAGCCGAGGTACAAAGCCGGTTGCACAACTTGGCCGAACTGCAGGTGATGGCCTGGGGAGGCTATGCCCAGGCAGAGCGGCAACGCCTAGCCCTGGCCCGCCCTGAGGTCAGCCTGGAGGTGGAAGGCGCAGAAGGGATCCCCTTGGCCGCCGTTCAAATCCAAGGAAACTTTCTTTTCGACCCGGCCACCCACCGCGACTTTTTGGGAGCCCTTTTGGCGACGGGAATTGCCCGCGAGAAGGTGGGAGACATCCTCGTGGTGGGCGAATTCGGGGCCCAGGCCATCGTTGTGCCGGAGCTGGTGGACTATCTCAGCCTCAACCTAACCCAGGTGCGCAGCGTGCCCGTCAAGGTCAGCCGGATCCCTCTCAGCCAGTTGAAGGTTCAACCGCCGCGGGTGAAGTCCATCACCAGCGTGGAAGCCTCTTTGCGCCTGGATGCAGTGGCCTCGGCAGGATTTGGCCTGTCTCGCAGCAAGATGGTGGAAGAGATCCAGCGGGGAGAGGTGCGGGTTAATTGGAAGCCGATTACCCAAGCCAGCTACACCGTCGGCCCCCAGGATTGGATTGCCATTCGCGGTCGCGGTCGGCTGCAAATTGAAGAGGTGGCCGAGACGAAAAAGGGCCGCTTTCGCATCCAGATGAAGCGGTATCTCTAGGTTTTTGGAGATCGGCTGCCCGCCTGAGCCGGGGCAAGATCGCGGCTCCTGGCAAATGTTAGGAAAAAGGGAAGAAGGCCCAAGGATAGAGCAAATACTCCAGGTAAAACAACTTCCAGATCAGTTGATAATAGGTGACAATCGCGTCGCGGCAACCCAGATCCAGGCGAACACCATAGCCCAAAAGGATCCCCAACCCCAGCCCATGTCCTAACAGCATCCAGGCGCCCCGGCCCATGAGGAGAAAATAGCTTCCCAAAGCGATAAAGGCTAGGTAACAAGCGGCCAAAATGCCGATGCAAAACTTTGAGATCCGCTCCTGGCCAAAGCGCAACGAAAAGGTGGCAATGGCAAACCGGCGATCCCCCTCCATGTCGGGAATATCCTTGAAAAGGGCGATCACCAGCCCAAAAATAGACATAAACCCTGTCAGAAAAACAATGGGAGCAGAAAGCTCGACTCCCCCCTGCATCAACTGCTGAAAATGGCTGTACAGGCCCAGATTGACGATCAACCCCCGCACACAATAGATACAAGCCGAGGCCGCCAGCGGAAACCGCTTCAACCGCAGGGGGGGCAGGGAGTAGGCCGTGCCGATCCCGTTGCTCAACAGCACCGTCAACAACAGGTACGGGATCCCTGTCAGGGCCAATAGGATGGATGCCACCCCGCAGGCGGCGACGATCCCCACCCCCTGTCGCCAACTCAGGGAGCCGGCGGCCAAGGGCAGATGGGGTTTGTTGATGCGGTCGATCTCGATATCCGTGAGCTGGTTGAGGCCGACAATGTAGACATTGGCCGCCAGACAAGCCACCCAAGCCACGCCCAACTGGGGAAGGACAGCTAGCAGGGCCGTTGGTTCAGCGGCCACGAACCCGGCCAGCAAGTAGAGGCCCAGTAGACTGGCACTGGTGCCGTAGACGGTGTGGGGCCGAGCAAAACGCCAAAGAACCTGCCAATTTGGGGTCATTCTAGCCAGCAGCGATACAGCTCATGGCCCGAAGCCCTCTCGCGGAGAGTGGCTAGGGATGGGGAGAGTCTTTAAGGAGGGCAGCCAGGGCCGACCAGCGGGGATCCACCGGCGGCGGCGCAGCCGCTTCCACCACAATGCCCGGGCAATCGGGGCGACAGGGCAACTGGTGGGGCATCTCCAAATGCAGGTGTTGGTACATCCAGTCTTCGATATCCAGCTCGCCGTTGGGCGGCAGGCTCTCCAGCAGATCCTCTTCGTCCCGCAATTCCAACTCCAGGGGCGGGGGTTCAGGACTGGGCTCCCGAATCAGGATGATCTCCTCAACCTGCAGATGCAGCCGGTGGTTAAACTGCTGCAGGCAGCGGTGACAGGTGAGGGTGACGATGGTGCGGGCCTCGGCGCTCACCTCCAGGAAATGCCCCCGGTGGCTGGCCTGCAGGGATCCCTCCACAGGGGTCAAGCTCTCAAAACCTGGGAAAAACTGCCTAAAGTGAACCTCTTGGGTTTGACCAGGCATCTGCCGCAGGTCGGATAGACGAATTGGCCTCAGCATGACATCCCCCTTTATACGTCTTGGGTAGCAGGGATCCCGGAATCGCCCCTATCGGCAAGAGAGCCGCACAGCCAGCGCCTCCAGGTCAGGGTCGAGAAGAGGCCCGCCGGATCACCAGGCGACGGTCAGGCTCCTTGCCACGGCTGAAAGTTTCCAGATCGGCGTAGGCAGGGTCTTTCAGGAGCGTGTGGATCTGCCGCCGCTCGGCAGCAGAGAGATCGGGAAACTCGTATTCCCGACCACTGGTTCTCACCTTTTCCACCGCGACAGCAACCAAGGCTTTGAGCTCCTGCAAACGGCGCTGACGATAGCCATCCAGATCCAGGATATAGGGCTGCTGTTGGTCTTCTGGCTGGTTGAGGTTGAGAAGGGTGTTGGCCAAATACTGCAACGCATCCAAAACCACCGGGGAGCGCTCTTCCTCGGGGCCGGCTTCTTTGGACGGCGGCAAGGGCGATGCAGGCGCTTTTGAGAGCAACATTTGCTTCTGAGCCGGCGTTAGAGAATCGGCCTCGATTTCGATTATCTCCCCCACCACTCGCACCACCGCCGGGATTCCCATCGCCGCCAGCACCTGCTGCAACCACTGCCTGGCCCGTTCTCGATGTTCGGCAGGAGAAAGCTTGCCCTGGGAAGGCGCAGCGGTTCCCTCAGACTTCTGATGCGATTTTTTGGCGGCGGATCCCTTCACAGATCCCGTAGAGGACTCAGGGCGGCTCATCCTGGGCAGCTTCCAATTCTGAAGAGGTATCAAGCACTCGACCTAAGCCCGCCCCAAGCCAAGCAGCAAGGACTTGCTAGGGCTCAAAGGGCAGGGATTCGCGCCCTCCCCCGGCTGCCTTTGGCTTGGCTGGTCGGTCAACCTCCTTGGCTTCCCCTGTGCTCGCCTGGGCAGCGCGACGGCGCTCCTCTTCCACCAACTGCTGCAAGTTCTCAGGCAACGGCTCCCGCGAGAGCAAGAAGGTTTGCACGGTTTGGAAGATGTTGGAGACAAGAATATAGAGCAAGACCCCAGCCGGCAAGGGGAAGAACAGGAACATCGCCGAGAACAGCACAGGGGTGATGCGGGCCATCGAGCTCTGGCTGGGATCCTCCTGGCCGGCGTTGGTCAGGGATTGGTTCAGGTAAATGGAGACACCGAAAAGGACGATCATGCCGATGATGTCCCAGTGAATGGTGCCATCCGGATCAAAGGCGCCGACGCGGCCTAACTTGTCGATAAACAGAAAGCCCGTGTCAGAGGCCAAGCCCGGGATCGCAACCTCCACCGTCACTTCCCCCGGCTGCAGGGCCAGCAAGGTGCCATCCGGCTGGATCTGGGCCCGCTCTTCTCCTTTGGTGATCTTCCAGGTGGGCCGCAACAGGGTGGGATCCCCGCCCGCCTCTGCCACCAACTGCTCAAAGGGCTTGCCCCCCGGCCCCTGCAGCCTAAACTGCACCTGCTCCCCTACGGCAATCTTGGTGCCCTTGGGCGCCACCAGCACCACCGGCTTGTGTACCGAGTCGGTGACGAAGATGTTCTTGCTGGGGCTGACGTAGGGGGTGGGCACCACCTCTGCCGCCACCTCTGCTGGCAGGATCTGCAGGTTGACATCGTAGGTAACCGCCGCAAAGGGGGATCCCCGCAGCGTGGCAAACAGAGCAAACAGCACCGGCATTTGAATCAAGAGCGGCAGACAACCCCCCAGCGGGTTGACCCCCAGCTCGCTGTACAGTTTGGCCTGGGCCTCGCGCAGCTTTTGCGGGTCATCCCGGTACTTTTCCTGGATCTCTCGCATCCGCCGCTGCATCAGGGGGTTGATCACCTTCATGCGCCGCATGTTGCGGATGGATCCGACGTTGAGGGGGTAGAGGGCAAAGCGGATCACCAACGTCAGGAAGATGATGGCCAGTCCATAGCTGGGCACGATCCCGTAGAAAAAATCCAGGATCGGCAGCATGACGTTGTTGGAGAGAAATCCGACTCCGAAGTCCATGGGGGGTGCTGGCGAACGTCCGTAACCCATTGTAAGGGTTTCCGACCGGCTGACGAGGGCGTTTTCAGAGTTGAAGCGCTCCAATCAGCAAGAGAGACCTGGGCACTTGCCGGCCTCGCCAACCCTCCCCTTCTCCCAGGGGAGACTAGCCAAACGATTTCCCTGCCTTGCCGAGGGAGAGGGGCAGGGCGCGGCGGCATATCAGTGAAAAAGGAGGGGCTGCTTTGCCCCTCCCTCATCGTTCTGGTTAAACTTGGGGCTCTGGCAGCACCCCTTTTCTGGAAGCAAGAGGCGCTCTGGATGAGGATCCCTTTCCCCTGCCGACGGGACTACTTGACCTTGACCGTGGCGCCAGCTTCCTCTAGCTTCTTCTTGATCTCGTTGGCTTCCTCTTTGGGGATCCCTTCCTTGACCGGTTTGGGAGCAGCCTCCACAAGATCTTTGGCATCTTTCAGGCCCAAGCCGGTCAACTCGCGCACCACCTTGAGGACGGCGATCTTCTTATCCGCGGGGACAGCCTCGAGAATGACATCAAAGGCCGTCTGCTCTTCCACCGGTTCAGGCGCCGCTGCCGGCGCCGGCGCCGCTGCTGCTGCCACGGGAGCAGCCATGACCATGCCACCTGCCGGGGCAGCCGCACTGACGCCAAAGGCTTCTTCGATGGCTTTCACCAACTCGGAAGCTTCCAACAAGCTCAACGCTTTCAACTCTTCCAGGATCTTTTGAACACGCTCCGAAGCCATGGTCTTGTCTCCTCAGGGTAACGAAGTGGATAGGGTGGAATCGGGTCGATGAACCCAAGACAGGCCGAGCCCGTCAGGCCGCCTCCTTGTCGGCAATAGCCCGGATGGCCCTTGCCAGGGAGGCCGGGATTTCTTGGATACCGCGGGCCACCTGCGTAGGCACGGCATTGAGCCCAACCGCCAGTCGAGTGGCTACCGACTTGAGGCTGCCCGCCACCTGGGCCATGAGCACCTCCTTGGGCGGCAGCTCGGCGATGGCCTTGGCCTGATCCAAGGTCAGAGATAGCCCCTCGGCAGCGGCGCCGCGGAACTCGGTTTTCTTGGTTTGCTTGGCGAAATCTTGATACGCCTTCAGGGCTGCCGGAATATCGCCCCGGATCATGATAAAGGCCGTCGGCCCTGACAGGAAGGGAAGAATTCCTGCCCAAGCCTTTTGGTCGGCGACAGCCCGCCGCATCAAGGTATTTTTAACAACCATGCAGACAGCATCCGCCTTGCGCAGCTCCGCCCGCAGTTGGTTCATCTCGGAAACGGTCAGCCCCTTGTAGTCGATTACCAGCACCATTTGGCTGGCTTGCAACAGGGAGCGAACTTCATCGACCATCTCCGCTTTTTTCGCTAAAGGTTGCTTGCCCATACGCTCACCTCCTTTGTGGTCACTGGCTCACTGAGAGCCGAACAGGTGTTGCCGTCGGAAGGGGGTATCTGGAGCCGCCAAAGAGAATGCGCCTCAGCCATAGCCGAGACGCATTGAGGCAAGCGTAACCTAGCAGTCCACAACGGGATCCCTTAGCACTCCGCTCAAACCTCGGCAGGACATTAAGCCCCTTGGCCCCTGCTGTCTTCGGCTCGCTATTCGACTGTGGAAAGCTCTTCTCTGCCCAGATCCTCCGGAAAAATGGCCAATTCAAACAGCAAGCAGCTACCTTTGCCCCTTTGCAGCGCCGAAGCAGGCTTAAGCAACCAACTTCAGCTCTCGCAGAGCATTGATGTCAACCTCAATCGAGGGCCCCATTGTAGCACAAACATGTAGAGCTCGCCAATACTTGCCCTTGG
The DNA here is from genome assembly GCF_047502635.1 of Synechococcus sp. RC10B2. Taxonomy (NCBI): domain Bacteria; kingdom Bacillati; phylum Cyanobacteriota; class Cyanophyceae; order Synechococcales; family Synechococcaceae; genus Synechococcus; species Synechococcus sp. RC10B2. Next base: position 112,688 of record NZ_JANSHO010000078.1, on the reverse strand, counting down.
CTCCAGGGGGACGGTTGCGATCAATGGACTCCTGCACGGCTTTCAGGTTTTCCAGCAGAGCTTCGACGGGAAACTTGCACTTGCCGAAGATCAAATGCACAATGCCGGTTTTGTCCGCCCGGTACTCCAGCTTGCCGGCTTTGAACTCCTTGATGGCTTGGGCCAAATCCATGGTGACCGTCCCGCCCTTGGGAGAGGGCATGAGGCCGCGCGGCCCCAATAGCCGCCCCAGCTTAGCAACCTGGGGCATCACATCGGGGGTGGCAATCAGCAGGTCGAAGTCGATCACGCCCTTGCCGATCTCCTCGATCAGGTCTTCAAAGCCCACCCGGTCGGCCCCTGCGTTCTGGGCTTCCGTAACCTTCTCGCCGCGGGCAATCACCGCCACGCGAATCTCCTGCCCGGTGCCGCGGGGCAAGACGACGGTGGTGCGCAACTGCTGGTCGGCGTACTTGGGATCGATCCCCAGGCGGATGTGAACCTCCGCCGCCTCGTCAAATTTGGCAGTGGCCGTCTCCTTCATCAGGGCCAGGGCTTCTGCGGGGGGATAGGCAATGGGCTTGACTTTCTCCCGCAAAGCTTGCATACGTTTGGACAGTTTTCGAGCCATAGTTTCTCCTCGGGGTGCTGGCGAGAACTTCTCTCCCCCATAATGGTCTGCCAAAACTTCCAGACAACAAAGACTAGAGATCCTTAAGTCGATCGACAATCAATCAACTATTGTCACCCCCATGCTGCGGGCGGTGCCGGCGATGATCTTCATGGCCGCCTCCACGTCACGGGCATTCAAATCGGGCAGCTTCTGCTCGGCAATCTGGCGCAGTTGCGCCCGCGTCAGGGATCCTACCTTGACTTTGTGGGGCTCACTGGATCCCGACTCAATGCCGAGGGCTTTTTTGATCAACACCGAAGCCGGCGGCGTCTTGAGGACGAAGGTGAAGCTGCGATCCTCGTAAATCGAGATCTCGACCGGCACCACCATCCCGGCTTGATCGGCCGTTTTGGCGTTATATTCCTTGCAGAAGGCCATGATGTTAACCCCGTGCTGGCCCAGAGCCGGGCCGATGGGGGGAGCGGGGGTGGCTTTGCCCGCTTGGATGGCCAGCTTGACCACTGCCACCAGTTTCTTAGCCATGAAACGCGGTTACACCTCTTTGCGCACTTGACCAAACTCTAATTCTACCGGAGTATCGCGCCCGAAAATCGAGATCAAAGCCTTGAGCTTGCCCCGCTCTGGGCTGACATCCACCACCTCGCCGTAAAATCCCTGGAAGGGGCCAGAGAGCACCTCGATGCGATCCCCAGGTGCCATGTCGATCTTGAGGGGCACTTCTTCCACCTCGACGCTGCTGAAGATGCGCTGGACTTCGCTGGGGCTAAGGGGCCGTGGCGTCACATGGCCGCGACCACGACCGTAGGCCCTTCTCTCTTCCGTGCCGACGAAGTTGATCACGTTGGGGGTGGTTTTCACCACCATCCAGGTGTCGTCGTTGAGATCCATGCGCACCAGCACATAGCCGGGAAAAATCTTTTCCTCTTGTTCCTGGCGCTTGCCGGATCGATCGAGCTTGAAGCCCGTCCGCTTCGGGATCACCACCTCGACAATCTGATCTGCCACATCCAGAGCCGCCGCCCGCTGCATCAGGGTGCTTTTGACTTTGTTTTCGCAGCCTGAAGCCACCTGCACGGCGTACCAGCGCAGGTTGCGGCGACCTTGACTTTCGCTTTCTTCCCCCTCCGCCGCCGTGCCCGCAGGCTCTAGGGGCTCGAGGCGGCCCCCCCGGCCTCTCCGCCGCTGCTCTGGCTCTGGGCTCATCACCTCACCTCCTCTCTGTATCTGTCTGTGTGCATGGGCCTCCTCTCCCCAAGTCCTTGGCAGGGGCCATCTGGGGAAAAACCTCACGAGAACAGTTGAGTGGCCAGCCAGCCGAACAGTTGATCGACCAGGTAGATGAACGAGGCGAAGGCCAACACAATCAGTAAAACTCCCACCGATTCGCTAATCAGTTGCTGGCGGCTCGGCCAAACAATTTTGGCCAACTCCGCACGGGTCTCTTGGAGAAAGCCTGGGATCCCTTTAGACTCAGTGGAACTGGAGTGGCCCCGGCTGGCGGGATCCAAACGCTGTTCCGTATCGGCTTTGCTAGAAGAGGTGCTTTTAACCACGGTGGTATCTCCTGATGGATCCCGAAAACGGTGCGCCACCTTTTAGCGCACGCAAGATCGGCTTAGCGATCTTAACAGATCTGTTGAGGGTGGGATCCCTCTCAAGGGTCGGGAGTGGACTCAGGCGTCAGCGCTCTGGGGGAGAGCACCAAAGGGCGGCGGGAGCGGTTGAATTGCTCTACCGCTGCGTCGATCCCGGCTTTGCTGTCCCAACGCGAGGCGGCATTTTGCCGGGAGAGAAACTCGGCGGCCCGCAGGAGGTCGTTCATGTCAATGCTGGTGCCGTCGAACAACTGGACGTTGCGGTCGCGGCGGATGGCCTCGTTGACATCTCCCCTTTGGGCCAGGGCAACTTCGGAGCTGGCCAGGATCCCCAGCAGAAGCAGACCCAGCGCTGCAGGGATCCCAAGCCGGCCAACAGGGGTGAAAGGGGAGCGGAGACGGTTTACAAACATCGATCCTGTTCCTCCACATCGGTGTGCTGCTCGGCCAGTCCCTCTGCCAGCAACTGTTGTTCTTCAGGCGTGAGGGGGCGTTTGGCCAACAGGTCTGGTCGCCTTCGCCAGGTGCGAACCAACTGCTGTTGCAGACGCCAACGGGCGATGGCTCGGTGGTCGCCTGAGAGAAGCACCGGCGGCACCTTGTGCCCTTGGAACTCCGGTGGACGGGTGTACTGAGGATACTCCAGTAGCCCCGTCTCGAAACTTTCGCTCCTCAGCGAATCTATCTTACCAACTGTGCCCGGCAAGAGCCGCACCACGCCGTTGATCAAGGCCAGCGCCGGGATCTCCCCCCCTGTCAGGACAAAATCGCCCAGCGACACCTCGCGGGTGGCCAGGTGTTGGCGGATCCGCTCGTCAAAGCCTTCGTACTGGCCACAGAGCAGGATGAGCTGCGCCTTTTGGGCAAGTTCTTGCAGCAGCGCCTGGTTCAGCGGTTGCCCCTGGGGCGTGAGCAAGATGATCTCGCAGGGATCCAGGCGGGGCAGGGAGGCGACGGCTGCAAAGAAAGGCTCTGGCTTGAGCACCATGCCCACCCCGCCCCCGTAGGGCTCATCATCGACCCGGCGGTGCTTGTCGGTGGCAAAGTCCCGCGGGTTGGTGCAGTGAACCTCGGCAATCCCCTGCTCTAGGGCCTTGCCCACCAGCCCGATGCGCAGCGGCGTTGCAAAAAACTCCGGGAAGAGGGTGATGACGTCGAACCGCACAAGACTTAGGAGGAGGCAGAGGGAGGTTCTGTGCGCAGCCGCTCTAGATCCAGGCGCAAAGACTCGATCTGGTGGATCAGTTCCATCAGCTCGGCCATCTCTTCTTTGGAGATAGGGGCAGAGCCGGCAGGGGAAGCCGTGGTCGGGGGGGTACTCTCAGCAGGAGCGGGCCTCTCGCTGTCTGGAACTGTGGCGGGGGCGTTGGCGGCTGGATCCCTGAGACTTTCAACGTAGCGGACAGCCTCCTGTTCGATCAGCTCCCCCTTTTGCTCCAGTTCTGCTGCCAGTTGTGCCAAGTCCATCGAGAGGCGGTTGAGGTTTTCGGCCCGCTTTTCCGGGTCTTGGAGGATCTCCACCAGGGCAGTGGCCGTGCCGTAAAAGATGTGGCGAGCCCGCGTGAACCAGTCAGAAGAGCGAGAACTCATGGCAGCAGTCAAAGGGGGTGGGGATCTCCATTCTAGGCAATGCCTGGCGGGTATTGCTTGAGGCGCTTGGAATATGAGAACGGGCTCAATCCACGGCGCGAATCTCGCCGCTGTTGAGCCGCTCCACAACCAATTCCAGCAGCTCGTGCTCTTCTGGGGAAACCTCTTGATCGGCTGCGACGGCATTGAGGATCTGCTGTTGTTCAGCGCGGGTTAAGACCTTATCTGCCAAAGCCCGGTCGATCAAAGCTCTGAGCTCAGAAGGTTGAGGGGGTTCCACCGTTTTTCTCCTAGCGCTAGAGGGCAAGGGATCCCATAATGGGTTTTGGATCCAAGCAGGCACACCCGTCAGTATAGCGAGACAGTGGTGGAACCCCAGGTATCCCCAAAAAACCAGAGCTTCCAACCGGTGGGGGTGATCGGCGGTGGGCAGTTGGCGCAGATGTTGGCTTTGGCGGCTCGCCCATTGGGGATCCCGCTGATTGTTCAGGCTGCCGCTCCTACCGATCCGGCGGTGGCCGTGGCCGACGGCGTGGTCTGGGGTGCCGTGACCGACACCCAGGCCACAGCCCAGTTGCTGCAACGCTGCCCGGTGGTAACTTTTGAGAACGAGTTCATCCCGCTGGCGGAGCTGCAAAAACTGGATCCGCAGGGATCCCGCTTTCGTCCTCGCCTGAGCACGCTAGAGCCGCTGCTGGACAAGTTGCACCAACGGCAGTTTCTGGCAGAGCTGGGGATGCCGGTGCCGGCTTTTTGGCCTGCGGAGACGGCAGATCTACCTAGCCTGAGCTTTCCCTTGGTGCTCAAGCGGCGGCGGCAGGGCTACGATGGGCAGGGCACCCGCATCCTGCCCGACCCAGCAACCTTGCAACAGGCTCTGGCTGAGTATGCCGGGATCCCGCTGCTGGTTGAAGAGTGGATCCCGTTTGAGCGGGAGCTGGCGGTGATGGTGGCGCGAGGGCTGACGGGAGAAATCCAGATCTACCCCGTGGTGGAGACGGTTCAAGTTAACCAAGTCTGTCGCCACGTCTTGGTGCCCGCCCGCATCCCTTCCTCTGTTGAGGCCGAGATCCGGGATTTGGCGGTCAAGGTGATGGAAAAATTGGATGCGGTGGGCGTGTTTGCCATCGAGCTGTTCTGGGTGCCGCCGCCTCATCCCAAGGCTGGGATCTGGATCAACGAGATCTCGCCGCGGGTTCACAACTCCGGCCACTACACCCTGGAAGCCTGCCACACCTCGCAGTTTGAGCAACATCTGCGGGCCATCCTTGGCCTTCCCTTGGGGGATCCCTCCCTCAAGTGTGGGGGGGCGGTGATGGTCAACCTCTTGGGCTACGAGCACTCCACCAGCGACTATGCCGAGCAGCGGCAGCGCCTGGCTGCGATCCCCAATGCCACGGTGCACTGGTACCACAAGACCCCCGCCCGCCCGGGGCGCAAGCTGGGCCATGTTACCGTCTGTCTGCCGAGCCCCCCCTCTCCTTCGGAAGCAGCGGCCCTTGTCCGCACCCTCGAATCCTTTTGGCAGCCATGAGCCAAGCGTCGGATCCCTCTTTTTCTCCGGCCATCCAAACCCTGATCCAGGCCATGCAAAGGCGGGATGTGCCCGCGGTAGCGCAGCAGGTCAACGGCCTCTCCCCCCAAGAGCGCTCCGCGGTGTTGACTCCCGCTCTCCAATACCTTGCCGAGGTGGATCCCGACAGCGCCCGCTGGTTTGTTCGCCACCTCATGGCCCCTGCCGTCAAAGCCCAACTGCGAGCAGGGATCCTCAAAGCCGCCCAAGATTACCTGCAAGAGGCCGGCTTCCAAGAAGGGATCGATTACGAGCTCAAGCCCCATCCCCAATCGGGGGGTCAGATCTTAAGCCTTAGCCGCCGAGCCCTGCCCTATGCCGCCCCCGATGACGATCCCTTTGGGCAGTTGTTGCTGGCCGAGTTCTGCGAATTGCGGGACTAGACCACCATGAGCGGTACGAGTTATCGGCTGCAGGTGCTCGACCTCACCGCCCTGCCCCAATTGCTGGAGCTGGATCGCCGCTGCTACGGCGGATACTGGGGAGAACAGGGCTATCGCGCGGAGCTGGAAAGACCCAGCAGCACGGTGATCGGGGTTGTGGCGGAACCGGCTGCCGCTGGCGCTTCCTGTGGCTTGGGCCGAACGGAGTTCCCCCCTCCCTCTCCAGACCTCGCGACGCAAACGACCCAAGCGCTCGTGGGCTTTGGCATCCTCTGGCGCATCGAAGAAGAAGCCCACATTATCTCGTTGGCGGTGGATCCCGACCATCGGCGGCGCGGCTTGGGCCGCAGGATCCTGGAGGAGCTGTTCAATCACGCTCGAGCCGCAGGCTGTCGCTGGGCCACGCTCGAGGTCAGAGCCTCTAACCACGCCGCCATCCACCTCTACGAATCGGCAGGGTTTCAATTGCTGGGACGCCGCAAGGGCTATTACAGCGGAGAAGATGCGCTGGTCTATTGGAAAAAGCCAATCTAGAAAAGCAACAACACTGAAAATTTGTGGAAGTTCGCAACCAGATCCCTAGACAAACCGGCAGCCAAGTCTGGCAATCCTACAGAAGATCAATATCGACAGAGCTTTAACTGCCCGGCTGAACTTGTCGTTATTTTGTAGGTTTTGTAGATCATTCAGATTTCCTCTTCTCCTGGACGCAAGCTGCCAGATGTAACTTTTTTAGGCAAAATTTGGCTACAGCCAATTAGGAGCATCTTTTGCGATTTAAGATTGCAATTAGATAAATGGCTGCGGACAATCTGACGATAGGCCAAGACATACTACAACCTAAGCAGACCCCCCTGTTCAGTGGCACCCCTGGAGCCTCGGCCAATTTCCTAGGCTGATGTGAATAAACGTAAAGTTTTACATCGAGATTCAGCACTCCTGCTTAAATTCGTGCTTTCCCCCCCCCTGTCGGGCCAGCTTGCCTGAAAAAGCGCTTCAGGCTAACCTACTCTTATCATTTGTGCATCCTGAGCATTTGCAAGCTGTGAGGACAGTCATGGACACCTCGAGAAACACCATTGGGGATGAGACCATCTCTTTTTTCGTGAGTCTTTGGTCTAGGCTTATCGACTTTATGCCCAATCTCCTGGCGGCGATTGGCATCTTAATTCTGGGTTGGATCGTGGCCACAGCGGTGGCCTTTGGCGTTCGGGGGCTGCTCAAGCGGACGCAGCTCGATAACCGCTTGGCCGCTTGGATTATGGGCCAAAGGCCCGGCGAGAAGCTGCCGCAAACCGAGCGCTGGGTGGCTGCTGCGGTTTACTGGATCATCCTGGCTTTTGTGTTGGTGGCGGTGCTGAATGCCCTACAGCTTCAGGCCGTCTCCGAGCCGCTCAACAGGTTTTTGGGAGAAATTTTCGTCTATCTGCCGCGGCTGGGTGGGGCGCTGGTGCTGCTAGGGGTGGGCTGGGCGGTGGCCACGGTTGCCCGGCTGGCGGTTATCCAAGGGCTGCGGCGCTTTAACTTGGACGAGCGGCTGGCTCAGCCCTTGCAACCGGAAGCAGGAGCAGAGGGGGCTCCAGAGGGAACGGCCGCTAAGCCAGAGGGGGGCGCTAACGAGGTCGCTCCTTTTCTCTTGAATGAAGCCTTGGGCGACGCGCTCTACTGGTTGGTTCTCCTGTTCTTCTTGCCGCTCATCCTGGATACGCTCAACCTGCGGGGGCCGCTGCAGCCGGTACAAAACCTGCTGGATCAAATCCTATCGATGGTGCCGCGCATTTTGGGAGCGGTGGTCATCGGTGTGGTGGGCTGGTTTTTGGCCCGCATCGTACGCGGCCTCATCTCCAATTTGCTAGCCGCAACGGGAGCCAACCGCTTGGGGGCACGCTTTGGCATTCCCCAGTTGGCCCAGACGGTGGGCACGGTGGCCTATATCTTGGTGTTGATCCCGGCGGTGATTGCAGCTCTCAATGTTTTGGAAGTCCGGGCCATCTCGGATCCGGCAGTGGCGATGCTGGAGCAGGTGTTGCGGGCCATTCCCCTGGTTGCGGGATCCGTTCTCATCCTGCTCGTCTTTTATTGGCTGGGGCAGTTCTTGGCCGGCTTGGTAACCCAGTTGCTGCAGGCGGCGGGCTTCGACCGCCTGGCTGCCAGCCTGGGCTGGCCCTTGGCCACTGCTCCTGAAGCGCCTGCCGCTGAAGGGGATCCCTCGGCGTTGGCGAAGCGGCGCACCCCCTCTGAGATTGCCGGCTTGGTGGTCTGGGTGGGCGTGGTCTTGTTCGGGGCGGTGCCGGCGGTGGAGTTGCTGCAGTTTGCCGCTTTGACCGACATCGTCCAGGGGCTGTTGCTGATTTCCGGTCGGGTGCTCATCGGCGCCCTGGTGTTCGGGATCGGCCTTTACCTGGCCAATTTGGCCCATTCCATGATCAAGAGCTTGGGCAACCCCTCCTCAGGGGTGCTGGCCCAGGCGGCGCGGGCGGCCATCCTGGTCTTTGTCGGCGCCATGGCCTTGCAGCAGATGGGCGTGGCCACCGATATCGTGGTGCTGGCCTTTGGCTTGGTGCTGGGCGCGATTGCCGTCGCGGTGGCCTTGGCTTTTGGCTTGGGAGGTCGCGATGTGGCTGCCGAGCAAATCCGGCAGTGGCTTAAGCGGGAGTGAAGTCTTGGAGACGGTTAACCCTGTCTAGCTTCCCAGAGCTGCAAGATAAAAGCCTGCCCCGCCTGGCAAAACGTCCGGCGGGGTTTCAATTGGATTGCGCTGAGACCTTTTAAGCTGCTTCCGGAACTTTGGCCTCTTCTGCTGCTGCTTCCTGCACCACAATTTTGCCCCGGAACACCACGTAGTTGTAGATGTTGTAGGACAAGATAACCGGGATCAAAAAGCCAATAAAGGTAAGCATAAACACCAGCGAACTGGGAGAAGCTGCTGCCTCGTAGATGGTGACGCTGGGAGGAATAATGTTGGGGAAAACCATAAACCCCAGGCCAATAAAAGAAAGGGCAAAGATGAGAAAGGTATAAACCAACACGCTAGTTTCTTCTCGCCGGCGCAGGCTGCGCAGCAACAGAGCCACCAACAAAAGCCCCAAAACGGGGATGGCAGCAAAGATATAGAAAAGAGGAGGCGAGAAAAGTTGGGAGCGCGCTTGCTCCGACATGATGGGGGTGCTGATGGTGATAAACACTGCCCCCAGCAACGTTGTCCAGGTGGCGATGGTTGCCGTTTTGTAGTAGGTTTTCTGGAGTTCCCCCGTGGTCTTCACAATTAAGTAGGCCGAGCCAACTAAGACATAGCCCTGAATCAGGGTGAGGGCCACCAACACTGTCCGCCAGGTCAGCCAATCCCAGGGGCTGCCGGCAAAGTGGCCGGCTTCATCAACGCGGATCCCTTCGAAGACGCTGCCCAGGGCAAACCCCTGGCCCAGCGCCGCCAAAAAGCTACCCACCCCAAAGGCCAGGTTCCAGACCAGCTTGTTGTCGGCGTTTTCCCGAAACTCGAAGGAAACGGCCCGCAAGATCAGGCCCACCACCATGATCACCAGCGGCAGGTAGAGGGCGTTGAGAATGGTGGCGTAGGCGAGGGGGAAGGCCCCGAACAGGGATCCCCCCATCAGCACCAGCCAGGTCTCGTTGGCATCCCAAACATTGCCCAGGCTGGTCATGAGAATGCTGCGGCGCGTTTCGCTGGAGGCCGTCAGGGAGAGGATGCCCACTCCCAAGTCAAATCCATCCAGCAAGACATAAAGGAATAGGAATAGACCGAGGATAAAAAACCAGACTTGCGGCAAAAACTGCTGTAAAGGCTCGAAAGATTCCATCGTCCTTCTCTCCGCTTTGGGTATTTCCAACCAGTTCGAGACATTACCCCCCTCGCCCTCTGGGAGAGGGGAATTGGAAATCGACGTAACCAACGGCTTGGCTGCTGTTTGGATAAGGAGCCTGCTGTGTCGCCTGGGTTCTGTTGGAGCTGCACCGGCGCTACCGAGCTTCTGCCGGACGGCGATCCGGCTCGTGGCTGGCAGGCTCGATCACGATCACCGGCTGGGTTGCCGGAACGGGGGCAGGCAGCTCCAGATTAGGCCCTTTGCGGATGATGCGGCTGCCGAAGTAAAGAGCGGCCACGAAAAACACCGTGTACAAGGCGCTCAGGCCGACCAAAGAAAACAGCACCTCTCCTGGCGGCAGCGGCGAAACCGATTCCGCCGTGCGCAGTTGCTCGTACACAATCCAGGGCTGCCGGCCAACACAGCGGACAATCCAGCCAGCCTCGACGGCAATGTAGCCCAAGGGGCCGGCAAAGACCCAAGCCCACATCAGCCACTTCTGCTGGGAAAGGGCCTCCGCCGACAGTTTGCCCCTCAACCACTGGATCAAGGTAGCCCCCACGAGCCCGGCCATAAAGAAGCCAATGGCCACCATCGTCCTAAAGGAGTAGTAGATGAGGCCAATCATGTGAGGGCGATTTTGGGGATCCCAAGCTTTCAGGCCCTGCACCGGTCGATCCAGCCTGGGCTTGAACTCGAGCAGGTAGCCCAGCGCGCCGGGGATCTTCACCTCCCACTCGTTGCGCTCCTCACGCTCATTGGGCAAGGCAAACAGGCTCCAGTCCGCCCTCTCGCCGGCGGGGAGCGTCTCCCACTGGGCCTCCATAGCCGCCAGCTTGGCCGGTTGATAGCGATACACTTGCTCCGCGCTCAAGTGGCCAATAAACACCTGCAGAGGGGCCACCACCAGCGCCATCACCAGGACCACTTTGAGGGAGCGGGAAAAAAACTCGCTGTGCCGCCGCTTGAGAATGTACCAGGCGCTGATGCCACCGATGACAAACAAAGAGGTTTCCAAAGTGGCAAAAAACATGTGCAGAAAGCTATTGACCATGAAGGGATTGAAAATGGCCTGCAGGTAGTCACGTACCACGAACTTCCCATCGACAAATATCCCCCCTGCCGGCGTCTGCAGCCAGGAGTTGGCCGTCAGGATCCAAAAGGTAGAGAGGTTGGCACCGAAGGCCACTAAGATTGTCGAGATCCAGTGAATTACTGGCGGCACCCGCTCCCAGCCAAACAGCATGATCCCCAGGAAGCTGGCCTCCAGCATAAAGGCCATCGTGCCCTCAAATCCTAGGATGGTTCCAAAGAAGTCACCTACCGCCTCAGAAAAAGGGGCCCAGTTCATGCCAAACTGAAAGGCCATCGGCAACCCCGAGGCCACGCCAAGGCCAAAGTTTAACACGTAGATCTTTGACCAGAAGCGAGCGTGGCGATAGTAATCTAGATTGCGAGTTTTCAGCCAAAGTCCCTCAATTACAACAAGATAGATGGACATTCCTGTTGTTAAAACCGGCCATAGCATATGAAACATGGCCGTGAGGGCAAACTGGAGACGAGAAAGTGCAAGGGTATCTAGAAACATGATTGGCACCAAGTTTGGATGGGCGAATTCGACTTTTCCCGACAATCTCTGCTACAGCTTGTGCAGGCACATCCCTATGTAGGGGGGATATCTTCTCAGCTGCAGACATCCCTACCCATTTGAATGAGGCCGGGAAGGCTATCCTCTTTGTTCCTTCTAAGATCACATCTTGACCAAGACCATCGATGGGCTGCTCGATTCTAAAGGTTAACTTTAGGATCCTGAGAGGAGGGGTTCTCTTCGTGTAAAGCAGACTACAGAATAAACAGGGTTCTAAACTCGGCAGCCTAGGGATCCGCGTCCGGGCTCCCGAAATGGCTGGTGGAGAGGCGGGAGTAACGTCATGCAAATTGGCCGCAGAGCCTGCCAGAATTGGGATCCCGGCTTGAGTTGGCAGTGTGGGAGGAAAATGTCGTTTGTCCCGCTGGTGCACTTTCTCGCCCGATCGGGCTCGATGCAAGAGTTGGCCGCCCGCTTGAGATCGCGGCGGCGGGCTGCCATTCAGGGGGCAGGTCGGATCGCGAAGGGGCTAGTTGCCTCGGCTTTGGCCCAGCAGGAGGGAAGATCCCTGCTGGTGGTGACTGCCACTTTGGAAGAGGCGGGCCGCTGGACGGCGCAACTGGAGGGCATGGGCTGGGAGAGCGTGCAGCTTTATCCCACCTCCGAGGCTTCCCCTTACGAGCCGTTTGACCTGGAGCCGGAGCTGGTGTGGGGACAATTGCAGGTGCTGGCCGATTGTCTCCAGGGCAGGAAGGGCATGGCCATTGTGGCCACGGAGCGGGCCCTGCAACCCCACCTCCCCCCCCCAAAGGTGTTTCAGTCTTTCTGCCTCCGGCTGGAAGCCGGCGCGGAGCTGTCGCCGCAGCAGTTGGGGCAGCAGTTGACCCGGCTGGGCTATCAGCGGGTCAGCCTGGTGGAAAGTGAGGGTCAGTGGAGCCAAAGGGGCGATATTCTCGACGTTTTCCCGGTGGCCTGCGAGTGGCCGGTGCGCCTGGAGTGGTTTGGCAACGAGCTGGAGCGGCTGCGGGAGTTTGACCCGGTCAGCCAGCGCTCCCAAGACGGGATCCCCTCTGTCTGGCTGACCCCCACCGGCTATGGACCCATCCTCTGGCCGGCGCTCCAGGAAAAGATGGAGCAGCTTTCCCCCGCCCTGCGGCAGCAGCTAGCGCAGGGATCCGCCCCCCCTGAAGGCCTGCGCCGTTTTCTCGGCCTGCTCTACGATCCTCCGGCCAACCTGCTGAGCTACTTGGATCCCGATACTTTGATCCTGATCGACGAGCCGGAGCAGTGCCAGGCCCACAGCCGGCAGTGGCTAGACCACGCCCAAGAGCAGTGGCAGTTGGCCCAGGCTGCCGAGCCGGCTCTGCTCCCCTTCCACCGCCCCTTCGATCTCGAGGCCCCTGAATGGGATCCCTTCCCCCGCCTGTTGGCCCGCGCCTTTGCCAGCTCCGACCCCGCCGAATCCGCCGCCATCGACCTGAAAAGCCGGCCCGTTCCTACCATCCCCCACCAGTTTGGATCCCTGGCCAAAACCCTGCGCGAGTACCGCAAGCAGCAGTTGCAGGTGTGGATCCTCTCTGCCCAGCCCTCCCGCACCGTGGCCCTGCTGCAGGAACACGACTGCCCGGCCCAGTATGTGCCCAACCCCAAAGACTTCCCCGCCATCGAGCGCCAGCTCCAGTCCTACACGCCGGTGGCCCTGAAGTACTCCGGCTTGGCAGATCTGGAGGGGTTTCTCCTGCCCACGCTGGGGTGGGTGGTGCTCACCGACCGCGAGTTTTTCGGCCAGCACAGCCTGGCCACCCCCACCTATGTGCGCAAGCGCCGCCAGGCCAGCTCCCGCCAGGTGGATCCCAACCTGCTCAAGCCGGGGGATTTTGTTGTCCACAAGGCCCATGGCATCGGCCAGTTCTTACGGCTGGAAAGCCTCACCATTGGCGGCGAAACCCGAGAATACCTGGTCATTCAATACAGCGATGGCTTGTTGCGGGTGGCTGCCGACCAGGTCAACTCCCTCTCGCGCTACCGGGCCAGTGGAGATGGGCCCCCTGCACCGCACAAAATGTCCGGCAGCACCTGGGAAAAGACCAAGCAAAAAGTCAAAAAGAGCCTGCGTAAAGTGGCCCTTGACCTGCTGCAGCTCTACGCCAAACGGGCCGAACAGGAGGGCTATGCCTTCCCGCCCGATTCTCCTTGGCAACAGGAGTTTGAGGAGTCTTTTCCCTATCCTCTAACACCGGATCAAATTCGCGCCGTCCAGGAGATCAAGCGGGATATGGAGTCTCCCCGCCCCATGGATAGACTGCTGTGTGGCGATGTGGGCTTTGGCAAAACGGAGGTGGCCATCCGCGCCATCTTTAAGGCCGTAACCGCCGGCAAGCAGGTAGCTCTTCTAGCGCCAACCACTATTCTCACCCAGCAGCACTACCACACTCTCAAAGAGCGCTTTGCCCCCTACCCCATTCAAGTGGGGTTGCTCAACCGCTTCCGCACTCCCGAAGAGAAAAAAGAGATCCTGGCCCGCCTCAAAAGTGGCGAACTCGATGTCATTGTGGGCACCCACCAACTTTTGGGCAAGGATGTGCAGTTTCGCGATTTGGGTCTTCTGGTCATTGACGAAGAACAGCGCTTTGGCGTCAACCAAAAAGAGAAAATTAAACTCCTCAAAACCCAGGTGGATGTGCTCACCCTTACGGCTACCCCCATTCCCCGCACGCTGTACATGGCTTTGTCGGGGTTGAGGGAAATGAGCCTGATCCAGACTCCCCCGCCCTCGCGGCGCCCGATTAAAACTCACCTTTCTCCCTACAATCCTGAGGTCATTCGCACGGCTATCCGCCAAGAGTTGGATCGCGGCGGGCAAGTCTTTTATGTGGTCAACCGCATTGAAGAGATCGAAGAGACCAGCGCCAAATTGCGGGAATGGGTGCCCGGTGCCCGCATTGCCATTGCCCATGGGCAGATGCCGGAAGGGGAGCTGGAAGCGACCATGCTGGCTTTTAACAACGGAGAAATCGATATCTTGGTCTGCACCACCATTATTGAATCCGGTTTAGATATTCCCCGTGTCAACACTATTTTGATCGAAAATGCCCAGGAGTTTGGTCTGGCTCAGCTTTACCAACTGCGAGGACGGGTGGGCCGGGCCGGGATCCAAGCTCATGCTTGGCTGTTCTACCGAGAAGATGGCATCCTCACCGAAGAGGCCCGCAAGCGCCTGCAGGCCATTCAGGAATTTACCCAACTGGGATCCGGCTATCAGTTGGCGCTGCGGGACATGGAAATTCGCGGCATTGGCAACCTCTTGGGAACTCAGCAATCCGGACAACTCAACGCGGTGGGCTTTGATCTCTACTTGGAGATGTTGCAAGAGGCGATTCGAGAAATTCGCGGCCAAGAGATCCCGCAGGTGGAAGACACGCAAATTGACCTCAATATAACGGCCATGATCCCGCAGAGCTATATCCCTGACGAAGATCAAAAGATGCAGGCCTATCGCCAATTGGCGGCTGCCGGCTCTCGGGTCGAACTGTTGCAAATTGCCCAGGAATGGCAGGATCGCTTTGGCCCCTTGCCCAAGCCCACCCAGGAGCTGCTGCGGGTGATGGAGCTGAAGATTTTGGCCCGCACGCTGGGCTTTTCCCGCATTAGGCCGGCCAAGGAGCATGTGCTTTTGGAAACCCCCATGGAGGAGCCGGCCTGGAACCGCCTCAAGGAAGCCCTGCCGGCCCATTTGCAGTCTCGCTTTGTCTATCAGCCGGGCAAGGTGACGGTGCGGGGCCTGGGAATGGTGCCTGCGGCCCAGCAACTGGAGAACCTTTTGCAGTGGCTGGACAAAATGAGCTTGGCCCTGATGGAAGCCCGGATCCCAACAGCCACCTAGTCCTGGCTGCGGGGGGGCTGGGCTCTGCCGTGAGAAACTGGGATGGATGGCCGGCCCTTCTCGGGTGGAACTTTTGCACTCCCTTTTGCCTCGTGTTTGCCCCATGAAGGTTCTAGAAGCCCACCACCTTCAGAAAACCTACCGGCAGGGGGGCAAGGAGGTTCGGGCAGTGGTGGATGTCTCCCTGGCGATTGCGGCAGGGGAGATCCTGGCTTTTCTGGGGCCCAACGGGGCCGGCAAGACCACCACCATCAAGATGATCGCCGGGCTGATCCAGCCCGATGCCGGCAGCGTGCGCATCCTGGGGCGGGATCCCCACGCCGATCCGGGTGCGCTGGCCCAGGTGGGAGCGGTGCTGGAAGGCAATCGCAACCTCTACTGGCGGCTTACCCCCTTGCAAAACCTGGAGTACTTTGGCGTGCTGCGGGGGTTATCCCCCAGAACGGCTCGCCAACGGGGGGCAGAGCTGCTGGAGACCTTTGGCCTGGGGGAGAAGCGGGATGTTGCCGTGCAAACCCTTTCGCGGGGTATGCAGCAGAAGGTGGCCATTGCTGTTGCCCTTCTGCACCAGCCGGCTCTGCTGTTGCTGGATGAGCCTACCTTGGGGTTGGATGTAGAAGCCGCCCAAGCGGTGAAATCCTTGATCCGCCAAATTGCCGCTTCAGGTCGGGCCATTCTCCTCACCACCCACCAACTGGATATAGCCGAGGCGCTCTCAGACCAAGTGGCTGTGATCGAGCGGGGGATAATTATTGCC
Source organism: Synechococcus sp. RC10B2 (assembly GCF_047502635.1). NCBI lineage: Bacteria > Bacillati > Cyanobacteriota > Cyanophyceae > Synechococcales > Synechococcaceae > Synechococcus > Synechococcus sp. RC10B2. Next base: position 96,882 of record NZ_JANSHO010000078.1, on the reverse strand, counting down.
CAAGCTCCCACGCAGGAGATGATCCGGCAGTTTGCCGGCGCCGCCGGCTCTTACCGGATTGAGTTGGAGCAGAAGCTGGATCCCAGCCGGGCGGAACGCCTGGCCCAGCAAGGGGTGGAGATCCTGGGATCCCATCAGCTGCGCTTCAGCGGCTCCTCGGAGACTTTGTATCAGGTGCTGGAGATCCTCAAGCCCTTGCCCTTGCTCAGGATCAAGCGCGAGGAAGCGGATCTCACCCACATTTTCCTCAAGCTGTTGAAAAGGAGAAGGGAGCAGGGATGAGGCCACTGCTGTACCTATTTTGGGCCGAGCTGAAGCGGGCCTGGATCCAGTACATCCGCTATCCGGCAGAAGCCCTGGGCGGGATCCTGATCACCACTTTTTTCTTCTATGCCCTCTTTGCCGGCGCTCAGTATGTGGCGGGGCCGGCCTCGCAGTTTGGACAACGGCTGGATGCGGTGGTGATTGGCTATGTGCTCTGGACGCTGGTCATTTTTGTGGTCAACGACATTGCCCTCAACCTGCAGGTGGAAGCCCAGACAGGCACCTTGGAGCAGGTGTTGCTCTCGCCCTTTTCGGCGGCCACCCTGTTTTTGGCGCGGGCCTGCGCCAGCTTGGTGCTGCGCTTTTCAACCGTTGTCGTTATCTTGGGGATCATCCTGTTGCTTACCGGCAGCCGGCTGCACTTTCCCCCCACCCTGTTGTTGCCGTTGGCGAGCGTGGTGCTGGGGGCCTATGGCTTCTCGTTTTTGCTGGGATCCGCCGCCTTGATTTGGAAGCGCATCCAACAACTGTTGATCCTCAGCCAATTTGGCCTGCTGTTTCTGTTGGCCACCCCCACAGAAGAGTGGTCGGGATCCCTGAAGTGGCTGGGGCAGATGCTGCCCATGACGGCGGGGGCCGGCTTGCTGCGAGATGTGATGGTGCGGGAGGCGGGTTTGGATCCCTTGCGGCTGCTCATGGCTCTGGCCAGCGGCGTGTTCTACTTCGCCTTGGGGCTGCTGGCCTTTCGCCGGGCGATGCAGCTAGCCAAACAGCGCGGCATCCTGGGATCCCAGTAGGACGTTGTCAGAGGGAGCGTCGGTCGCCAGGGGAGCGCAACAGGTGAGGGAAGTGGTACTCCACGGCGCCGGTGGTTAGGTTGTTCTCGGGGGAGGCGATGCCCCGGCGGCTCAGCTCTCGCAGCGCCTTTTCAATCTCGTCAAAATCAGCAGGCAGTTCGATGGCGATCTCCGAGAGGGTGAGGATCCCCTGCCGCTGCTGCGCCAGCCGCAGGATCTCCCGCATCAAAGCCTGACCCTTCAAAGGCTGAGGCGGCGCCGAGACCCCCTTGGCGGGAGCCGGAGAGGGGCGGATCCCCTGCAAGACGGCCAGCTTGAAGTTGTGGTCGTCCACCATGCCTGGGATCAGAAACAGGTCGATCAACTGGCCAAAGCCCAAGAGCCCAAAGGTCAAAAGCCAGAGAAGGCCCGTCACAGTCTTGCCCAAGTAGAGGCGATGGACACCGCAGATGCCGAATATGCCCAGCGCCCAGAGGAGATAGGCAATACCGACCGATTTGGGCTCGGCGGGGAGCAGCAGGTAGCGAGAGCTCATAGGGACTCGTCCAGAAGAGGTGGGGCAGGTAACCCTAGTCTGCCATCTTTTGCGTTGGACAACCCTCCTTCCCCTGTCCTAAAAAGCAGGCCTGGATGTGGCTTCAAGCAGAAAAGAGCCTGAAAATGGGATCCAACCCTTCCATCTTGCAAAACTTCGTCACACTGAGGAAGCGGGGGTCACGCCTACCGAAGGCCAAGGAAGCTCGATGCTTGAGCCCATCTTGATCGGGTTGAGTGCTGTGCTCTGGGGCCTCCTCTGGGGCTACGCCACGCTGCTGGTCCTGCTGGTGAACTTCAAAGAACAGGGATCCGTTTACGCCTACCCCATGCAGGCCGTGCTGGATCGCTTTGTGGAATCGCTGGGGCTGGGCTGGCTTAAGGATCTACATGCCATGCAACTGCAGCCGCTGCGCCGGATTAGCTACGCCCTCTTTGCCGCCGTTACCCTGGGCGTCGTCTTGATGCTCTGGGTCTTGGGGTAAGAGGCCTCCTCAACAATCCTGGGTCTGCCCCCGAGGGAGATGGAAAATAGACTGCAGCTTTTTCAGGCAAGCCTGGATCTGGGCCATCTCTTCTGGATCCAACTTCTGAAAGCGCTCCTTTAGGTAGGCCACATGGGCCGGGAAAACCTGCTCAAACAGTTTTTCCCCCTCTTCGGTAAGCACGATCTTGAAGCAGCGGCGGTTTTCTGGGGGTACCTCGCGGCGCACCAACCCCTTCTGCTCCAGGCGATCCACGATCCCGGTCAGCGTCCCCTTGGTAACCAGTGTCTTCTGGGCCAGGACATTCATCGTCAGGCCGGGGGTGTTGCCGAGGGTTACCAACACGTCAAATTGGGGGGCAGTCAGCCCCATCTGCCGAATGTGAGCGCCGGCGTAATTTTCAAAGGCTTGGTAAGCCCGTGCCAGATCCCTCAGCAGCCCCAAAAAAGGCTCCCGCGCCGCCACCACCGAGGGCTTGAGGGCCTCGCCTTGGGGAAGCGGAGAGGACAGAGACTCAGCAGAACTGGGCATCGCTGCAGATCGTCGAACGAGACTAATCCATCCGACAAGAACAGTTTTGGCTTCATGATAGCCGACTGCAATATAGTCCTAATGCAAATTGACGGCCATTACGCCAACTCCATGAAGCTATTCCATCCCAAGGCAGCGTACAAGAGCTCTCTCCATATCCAGAGGGGGCTTAGGGAAGCGGGGCGAAGACCGGAAACGGCCCAGTGTGTTTCCAGCTTATTTTCAGCGACCTCGAGCCTCAGCCCTGGGGATCCCGGCTGCGTCTGGGCGGATCCCTCGGACGAGATGTCGCCATCTGGCTGCTGCGGCTGCGGAAGTTGGATAGTAAACTACCCGACTCCGACCGCCCCCCTTCCCCCCGTATACGGGGGGATGTAGGGCGGCTGGTTTACAGCAGCCCCCAAAAGTGCAATGACATAGGCGCTACGCTTCGCTGATGCTAACGCTCCGTTGTAGTCTGCGTCCCACCACAACCTTCACCCCAGCCCGCAGCGCCTTGTAGTACACAAACTGCCTCAGTTGATAGAACGCCCAACTATTGGACCGCCGACGCTCGGTTTTGTTGCGCGGCTGTGAGTTGACACGCTCTCTGATTCCAGTGAGGTCTGCCCAGGCAATCGTGCTATCGGTCGCCTTTGCCCTGGAAACAATAGCCTTGGAGATGCAGGGATTGACCCAGGTTTGCAAGCGTCTCTCCTGACCAGACAGCCGTTGCAGCAGTTCCCGACATCTCCGCCGTGAACTGCGTCTGCCCTGACTGGCTTTTTGTTGGAGGATCGCTCTCAACCAGAAGTAGTGGTCTCTGACCTGGTTCAACGGCTGTCCATGCCAGTTATCCCCCTCTGAGGTGTGTGCAATGTCTTTTCTACCCAAGTCCACCCCCATGACCTTGGCGGTGTTTTGCGGCTCCGGCAGGTCATGCTCCACACAAATCTGGATGGAGTAAGAACCCTCTTTGCGTTTGACCACCGTGGCCGATTGGGGATTGGTGCCGGCCAGCATCCCTCGTTGATAGTTGCCGATGGACAGCTCCAACCGTTCCCGCCCCTCAACGGTGGTGAGCGATACTGTCCAGTCTTTCGCTCGGAAGGAGAAGATGCGGGCAGCGTAGGTCACGAAGCCCGCCTTGAAGGCTTTGACCGGACGGTTTTTTCTGGCTGGCAGTCTTGCGGGCAGATACCACCCGTCTGCATACCTGTTGTGCCAGGTTGCTGGATAGGCCAAAGCGGGCACGGATGTCGCGGTAACCCAGAGATTGGAGCTTAAGGGCGTTGAGGATCTTCTCCGGCGTGTTTTGGTTGACCCAGTTCAAGGCCTGCACAAAGGCGTCCAGAGTCGCATCCAGCTTGGCGGCTTGGGAATTAGATACCTTGAGCTTGCAGGAGATGGTCAGGACTTGAGTCATGCTGTGATGGTACATCAACAGACCGCATTTCTCCCGTCACTGACCGGCCCGGCCCCCGGCCCCCCAGTCCCCCCGTATACGGGGGGGATATAGGGGGGTACGGAGCAGGGCTCCTGCGGCTTCTAGCTGAATGGAAAATCACCATCGAGGCTCAAACGGCAAGGTACCCATGGCACACGCTGCAATTATCCTTACGATCCTGCTGGGCTTTTGGGGAGTGGTGGTCAAGCGCAATCTGATCATGAAAATCTTGGCCATGGATGTGATGAGCACCGGGGTCATCGCCTTTTTTGTCATTTGGGCCGCCCGCACCGGCGTGTTCACTCCCATCTACAAGCCCTGGCGCCAGGTGGACTATGCCGACCCGGTTCCGCAAGGAATCATCCTCACGGCCATCGTCATCGGCCTGTCGGTACAAGCCCTGATGTTGGTGGGGGTGATGAAGCTGTCCCGCGATCATCCCACCTTGGAAGTGGAGAGTATTGAGCAGGCGGTAGCTGATGACTGAGCTGACGACCGAACTGACGTTGGTCTGGGTGGCACTGCCCTTTTGGCTGGCCTTTGCCACCTACTTGCTGCCGGCTTTGACCCGTCCCAGCCTGGTCATCATGGCTGGACTGACGATAGCCTACGCAGTGCAGCAGGGAGGCCTGCCAGGGGCAACTGCTGCGCCGTTGGAGCTCCAGTTGCTGGATCACTTCGGGGTGACGTTGCGGATCGATGGCAACGCCGCGGCCATGCTCCTGGCCCATGGCCTGGTCACCCTTGGGGTGGCCCTGTATTTGGATCGGCGCTTTGTGGGCAGCCGCTTTCTGGCCATGCAGTTGCTGATCGTCCACGGCAGCGCCAACGCCGTCGTCATCAGCGCTGACCTGATCAGCGTCTATGTGGCCCTGGAGGTGCTCAGCATCGGCGTGTTTTTGCTGCTCACCTACAGTCGCCGATCAGAGTCCCAGCCGATCCTGGGGGAAAGCGCCCCGCACCGCTCTCGCGACCGTCAGCTCTGGGTGGGGCTGCGCTACCTGTTCATGAGCAATGTGGCCATGCTCCTCTACCTGGTGGGATCCATGCTGGTCTATGTGCGCACCGGATCCCTGGCGATGAGCGGCTTGGCCCTGGCCGACCCCACGGCTCTTGCCTTGATTGCCGTTGGCCTTCTGGCCAAGGGGGCAGTCTTCGTCGCCGGCCTGTGGCTGCCCCTCACCTACGCCACTGCCGATCCTGTCATTGCGGCGGTGCTCAGCGGTTTTACTACAAAAGCAGGCGCCATGGCCCTTGTGCGCTGCAGCGAGTTCTCGCCCGTCTTGGCGCAGGGGCTGCCCTACTTCAGCGCAGGCGCGGCGGTCTTTGGGATCCTTCTGGCTTTGATGGCCAGCACGCCCCAGCGCCTTTTGGCCTGGAGCTCGGTGTCGCAGATGGGATTTGTCATCGCTGCACCCCAGTGGGCGGGTTTGTACGGCCTGGCCCATGGGCTGGCGAAGCCCTTGTTGTTTGTCGGGGCTGCGATAACCAATCGCTGGCGCTGGTCGCTGCTGATCTTGGGGACGGCCTCGCTGGCGGGGGTGCCCGGCACTTTGGGCTATGCAGCCAAGGCCCTTAGCTTGTCAGCTCTGGATCCCTGGCACGAGTGGCTGCTGGTGGGGGTTACTGTCGGCACCACCTGCATAGCCGTGCGGGTGCTGCGAGCTTTTCCTTCTCAAACAAACGGGGACACTACCCCGGCAGCCGGTTGGCCAGACAAGGTGGCCCTAGTCCTTTGGGGCGGGGGCTTGCTCTGGTTCTGGCTGCCAGCGGCCTATGACGTCGATAATCTCATCAAGGCGTTCCTTAGCTTGGGCCTCGGGATCCCGCTGGGCTGGTTTTGGGAGCGAATTCCTGTGAAGGGATGGCGTCTGGATGAAGGGCTAGAGGCAGTGGTGGGCGGCTTGAGCGTGGTGTTGGTGCTGGCCTGGATTCTGCTAAGTGGAGTGAACCATGTGGCGCTACCCTGAGTTGGGCTTGCTGGAAATTGGCCTGCGGCTTTTGATTTGGTTTTTGCTGACGGGTAATCTGAGTTGGGACAATGTGGCCATCGGGGTGGCGGCGACGCTGCTGCTGCCTCGGCAGGCCTCTGCGCCGGTGCGGTGGCGGGATTGGGGGCGGGTGCTCAGGGAGATCGTTTTCGCCGTTCCGAAAGCTTACTGGGAGGCCTTTGAGATGATCCTCAGACCCCACACCGTAGAGGAGGTTGTATACAAACAAACTCTCCCCAATCGTTCGGCGGGACTAGTGTTTCTCGACATCTTTTTGATTACTTTTACGCCCAAAACCATTGTGCTCAATTGCGATGCCCAAGGCACCTACGAGGTGCATCTGCTCAAGCCGCGGGAGGAGGCGTGAATCTACTGCTGTTTCTGCTGACTTTGACCCTATGCCTGCCGCTGTATGCCGCCTGGCTGAAGGAGGATATTTGGCAGACGATGCTGGCTTTTGCCAGCTTATCGACCAAGACGGCCATCCTGGTTTTGGTGGTATCTGTGGTGCGGGATGACTGGATGATCGGGATTGTGGGGGTCTTGATTTTGTCGGTGGGCAATGCAGCCCTAATGCTGCTGGCCCACGTGCTCAAGCGCTTGGAAATGCTTTAAGGGGAATCAACATGGAAGTTTTGGTGGAGGCTCTCAGCTATCTTCTGTTTGGGATCGGGGTGCTGTTTTGGCTGTGGGGAACAGCGCCGCTCCTTGGGGATCGCTCGATTTTGTTTAAGCTGCACGGCCTTTCGGTGTCGGACACGCTGGGATCCATGAGCATCATGCTGGGGCTGTTGCTGCGGATCCCAAGGGAGTGGCCTCTGCTGGTGTTGGCCCTGATTTCCTTGGCCATTTGGAACACCATCTTGGGCTATGTGCTGGCCTTTTGCTCGCAGCGCAAGTCCCTATAGGAGGACAGGATGGAAGAGACTTTGTTGCTGGTGATCGCCCTGCTGTTGCCCTTGACGGCTGCCTTGGTGGTGACCCAGACCAATCCCTATCATGCCTTGGTGATGCGCGGCATTCTGGGATCCATCGCTGCTCTGATCTATGCCTTGTTTGGGGCGGCGGATGTGGCGCTTACTGAGGCGCTGGTGGGCACCATGCTGTCCATTACGCTCTATGCCATCGCGGTGCGTTCCTCGTTGAGTATGCGCTTGGGCGTTCTCGAAGACAGTCCTCTGTTGGCGGCCAGGACCTCAGCAGCACAGCAGTTGTTACAGCAGATGCACCAAGGGCTACAGCAGTACCACATGCGTCTGGAGTTGGCCGTCTATGGAAGTGCAGAGGCGTTGTTGGCTGCCCTTCACAGCCGGGAGGTGCACACCATTGCCCTTGAGCCCGATGAGGAGGTGGCAGAGTATCGCTTGGTAACGCGCGTGCCCCGCCTGCAGGCCATCTTGACGCAACAAGCCCTGCTTTCTGAGGTCCTCCTGCCATGAGGTGGTTGTACGGGGTGGCGGCGCTGCTGGCAGCCTTGCAGCTCATGGTTGCCGACGCGGGAGCTGTTTCTCCTGCCTTTGAGCCTGTGGCGGTTCTGGCCGGAGAAAGCGGCGTGCCCAATACGGTGACGGGCTTGATCCTGCGCAACCGCCTTTACGACACCGTCTTTGAAGTCGTCGTGTTTTCTACGGCCATTCTGGGCGCGCAGTACCTGCTGGCGGATGAGCGACCGACGGCCAATGTAGCTCAGTTTACCGATATTCCCTCAATTGTGTTGGCGCGGGTGGGGGCCACCATCTCCGCTCTGATTGGGGTGGAGCTGGCCATTCGGGGTCACCTGACGCCGGGCGGGGGGTTTGCTGCCGGCGTGGCGGGAGGAACGGCGATTGGCTTGGTGGCGATCACCGCCTCTTCGACCTGGATGGAGGCCATCTACAAGCGGTGGCAAGCCGCGATGTGGGAGAAGCTGTCGGTGGTGACGTTTATCGGGGTGGCTGTAATCGCCCTGGCCGGTTGGGAACTACCCAAGGGCGAGCTGGGGGCACTTTTTAGCGGCGGCTGGATCCCAATCCTCAACATTTTGGTGGCCATCAAGGTGGCGCTGGGATCCTGGGCGGCGATTTTAATTTTTATTCGCTACCGCGGCTTGTTATGAAGGCTCGAACGGGTTGATAACGCTCGTGTCAAGCCAATACATCGTGGGCGGTGTTATCTTCTTGCATCCGCTCGAAGTCCGAATCTTCACCAATGTTTGGGATCGATCCGAGCACTTGGCAAAGGACTTTTTTGCAAGTTGGAGTAAGACTTGCTTGAGGATTTTGCGATGTTCGGCTTCTGCACTCCCACCGTGAGGCCTAGCCCTTTCTTTCAGAACTTTGACAATGGCCCCATCAACGTTGCGAACAATTGGAGTGGCCGTAGAGCGTCTCCTCGATCGGCAGATCCATGGATGGCTTTGCCGCAAAGATAGCGTTGACAGCAGGACGTTTCCCTGTCCGTTGAGCAACTTGACCTGCAGGCGACCTCTACAATAGAAGGCTGACCCTGCCACCCCTGGGATCCCTATGCCGCGCCGTACCGACATTCACAAGATCTTGCTCATCGGAGCGGGGCCGATCGTCATTGGCCAAGCCTGCGAGTTCGACTACTCCGGCACCCAAGCCTGCAAAGCCCTGCGAGAAGAGGGCTACGAGGTGATCTTGGTCAACTCCAACCCGGCCACCATCATGACGGATCCCAGTATGGCGGATCGCGTCTACATCGAGCCGGTGACGGCGGACTTCGTGGCCCAGATCATCGAGCGGGAGCGCCCCGATGCCCTGCTGCCCACCATGGGGGGACAGACGGCCCTCAATGTAGCGGTGGAGCTGGCCCGGCGCGGGATCTTGGACCAGTACGGGGTGGAGCTGATCGGGGCCAAGCGGGAGGCCATCGAAAAAGCCGAGGATCGGGAGCTGTTTAAGCAGGCGATGCAGCGGCTTGGCCTGGCGGTGCCGCGCTCGGGGCTGGCCCGCAGCCTGGCCGAAGCCAAGCAGATCGCTCACGAGATCGGCTATCCCCTCATCATCCGCCCCGCCTATACCCTGGGGGGCACAGGGGGAGGGGTGGCCTACAACCAAGAAGAATTTGAAGAGATCTGCGCCGCCGGCCTGGAGGCCAGCCCGGTCTCTCAGATCCTGGTGGAGGAGTCGATCATCGGCTGGAAGGAGTTTGAGTTGGAGGTGATGCGGGATCTGGCGGACAACGTGGTGATCATCTGCTCGATTGAAAACATCGACCCCATGGGGGTTCACACTGGCGACTCCATCACCGTGGCCCCGGCCCAGACCCTCACCGACAAGGAGTACCAGCGGCTGCGCGACTACGCCATCGCCATCATGCGCGAGATTGGGGTGGAAACGGGGGGATCCAACGTGCAGTTTGCCGTCAACCCCGCCAATGGCGAAGTGCGGGTGATCGAGATGAACCCGCGGGTTTCCCGCTCTTCTGCTTTGGCCAGCAAGGCCACTGGGTTTCCCATTGCCAAGATCGCCGCCAAGCTGGCCGTAGGCTACACGCTGCCGGAGCTCCCCAACGACATCACCCGCAAAACCCCGGCCAGCTTCGAGCCCACCCTTGACTATGTGGTCACCAAGATCCCCCGCTTTGCCTTTGAGAAGTTTCCCGGCTCGGAGCCGGTTTTGACCACGCAGATGAAGTCGGTGGGGGAGGCGATGGCCATTGGCCGCACCTTCCAGGAGTCCATCCAGAAGGCCTTGCGATCCCTGGAGATCGACCGCCCCGGCTTTGGCAGCGACCGGCCTGAAGTCTTCCCCACCCCAGAGGAGGTGCGGGCCAACCTGCGCACCCCCAACCCCTTGCGCCTCTTGACCATCCGCACGGCTCTGCTCATGGGCTTTTCCGTTCAGGAAATTGCTCAGCTTACCCACATCGATCCCTGGTTTATCGACAAGCTGCAGGAGCTGGTGGAGGTGGAGCAGGTCCTCAAGGGGCGGGAATTGGGATCCCTAACGGCCGAAGACCTGCGCCATCTCAAGCAGATGGGCTTTAGCGACCGACAAATTGCCCACCTGACCGGCTGCACGGAAGCCCAGGTGCGGGATCGCCGCAAGGCCCTGGGGGTGATCCCCACCTACAAAACCGTGGACACCTGCGCTGCCGAGTTCGAGGCGGCCACCCCTTACCAGTACTCCACCTACGAGAGCGAATCCGAGACCTTCCCCACCGCCAAGCCAAAGGTGATGATCCTGGGGGGCGGTCCCAACCGCATCGGCCAGGGGATTGAGTTCGACTACTGCTGCTGTCATGCCGTCTTTGCCCTCAGACGCCTTGGCTATGAGACCATCATGGTCAACTCCAACCCCGAGACCGTTTCCACCGACTACGACACCGCTGATCGCCTCTACTTTGAGCCCCTGACCTACGAAGAGGTGATGAACCTCGTCGAGGCCGAGCAGCCGCTAGGTCTAATCCTGCAGTTTGGCGGCCAGACCCCCCTGAAGCTGGCCCAGGGGCTAGCCGCAGCCCAAGCGCCTATCTGGGGTACTGCTCCTGACTCCATCGACATAGCCGAAGATCGCGGCCGGTTTGGGCGCCTGCTCGAGGAATTGGGGATCCGCCAGCCGGCCCACGGCATTGCCCGCAGCGTGGAAGAAAGCCTGGAGATTGCCCGCCGCATCGGCTACCCGGTGGTGGTGCGGCCCAGCTATGTGCTGGGGGGGCGGGCCATGGAGATTGTCTACTCGGATCAAGACCTGCGGCGCTACATGCAGCTAGCCGTGGCGGTGGATCCCGACCGTCCCGTGCTGGTGGATCAGTTCTTGGAGGATGCCGTGGAGGTAGATGTGGACGCCATCGCCGACCACACCGGGGCTGTAACCATCGGCGGCATCCTGGAGCACATTGAGCAGGCCGGGATCCACTCGGGCGACTCCGCCTGTGTCTTGCCCAGCCGCACTCTCAGCCCTGCTGTGCTGCAGGTGATCCGCGACTGGACGGTGAAGTTGGCCCAAGCTCTCAAGGTGGTGGGGCTCATTAACGTCCAATACGCCGTCCAGAAGGAGCAGGTTTACGTTCTGGAAGCCAACCCGCGCGCTTCCCGCACCGTGCCGTTTGTCAGCAAAGCCATTGGCCACCCCCTGGCCGCCTACGCTGCCCAGGTGATGAGCGGCAAAACCCTGGCAGAGCTGGGCTTTACCCAGGAGGTGATCCCGCCCTACGTGGCTGTTAAGGAAGTGGTGCTGCCGTTTCACAAGTTCCCCGGCACCGACACGCTGCTGGGGCCGGAGATGCGCTCTACTGGGGAGGTGATGGGCATTGACACCGACTTTGGCCGCGCCTTTGCCAAAGCGCAACTGGCTGCTGGCCAAAACCTGCCCCTAGGGGGCACCGTGTTCATCAGCGTCAACGACCGCGACAAGCAGGCGGTGATCCCAGTGGCCCAGGAGTTGGTCAGGCTAGGCTTTCGCCTGCTGGCCACTGCCGGAACCCAGAAAGTTTTGGCCGAGCACGGGATCCCCGTCGAGAAGGTGCTCAAGCTGCACGAGGGCCGGCCCCACGTCATCGACACCATCAAGAACGGCCAGATTCAGCTTATCGTCAACACCCCTTCTGGCGGCGAAGCCCAACAGGATGCGCAGAAGATCCGCCGCACCGCCCTGGCCTACAAGATCCCTTTGGTCACTACTCTGGCTGGAGCCAAGGCTACTGCTGCTGCCATCCGCGCTCTGCAGTCAGGATCCCTGGGGGTGAAGTCCCTGCAGGAGTTTCACGCCGAAATTGGGCGATAGGAGCCTGCCGGGGTTGCTTTTCTGAAGAAATCCTTAAGACCTCCACCTTAAGAAATCCTGAAGTTCTCGACTGCAAAAACTGGCTCTTGAGGCCTGGGAAAAGGGGTGGAATATAAACTGCAATACTAATCTGCATGTTTGTATCGATAAATCAATTTATTTCACATTTTGGCTGCAGACGTTAGGTATCCTTGGCAGTTTTCTTGAGACTGTCTAGCGTGGAAGGAGAAGAATCCTCAGGGCGAGGCTGAGTAACTTCCTGAGGTCACTTTGCTAAGAGCAAGTGGGAGAAAGCTCTCCTCAAATTTTCTAGGAGTTGGCCTATGAGTGTGGTTGTTCGGCGCTCCGCTGCCGCACGGCGGCTCTGGAGCTGGGAAAGTTTTTGCCAATGGATCACTAGCACCGAAAATCGGCTTTACATCGGCTGGTTTGGCGTATTGATGATCCCGACGTTGTTGGCGGCGGTCTTCTGTTTTGTTATCGCTTTTATTGCCGCTCCGCCGGTGGATGTGGACGGGATCCGCGAGCCGGTGATCGGCTCTTTGTTGGGGGGCAATAACCTCATTTCTGCGGCGGTGGTGCCCACCTCAGCCGCCATTGCCCTGCACTTTTACCCCATCTGGGAAGCTGCCTCTTTGGAGGAGTGGCTCTACAACGGCGGCCCCTACCAGCTCATCGTGCTCCACTTTTTAATCGGCATCTGGTGCTATTTGGGCCGGCAGTGGGAGCTGAGCTACCGGCTGGGCATGCGCCCCTGGATTGCGGTGGCTTTCTCCGCCCCAGCGGCGGCTGCGACGGCGGTGCTCTTGGTCTATCCCATCGGCCAGGGCAGCTTTTCGGAGGGGCTGCCGCTGGGCATTGCCGGCACCTTCCACTTCATGCTGGCCTTCCAGGCGGAACACAACATCCTCATGCACCCGCTGCACCAACTGGCAGTGGCGGGGGTGTTCGGCGGCGCCCTACTGGCTTCTCTCCACGGCTCCCTGGTAACCTCTAGCCTGATCCGGGAGACTTCAGAAGAGGAGTCAGTCAATGCCGGCTACCGCTTTGGCCAGCAGGAGGTCACCTACAACTTCCTGGCCGGCCACTACGCCTTCTTGGGGCGGTTGGGGATCCCCAGCCTTGGCTGGCGCAACAGCCGCTCTGTCCACTTCTGGATGGCGGCCCTGCCTACCTTAGGGATCTGGGCGGCGGCAATCGGCATCGGCCTCATGGCCTTTAACCTCAACGGCTTTAACTTTAACCAGTCCCTCCTGGACAGCCAGGGCCGGTTCATCCCCACCTACGCCGATCTCCTCAACCGCGCCAATCTGGGGATCCAGGCCATGCACGCCCCCAACGCCCACCACTTTCCTCTCTTGCTAGCGGCCAAGGTGGACTAGGGTCGATCCAGCCCGAAGGCACGGTGGGCGGCCTGGAGGGCACGCACCCCCTGCTCCCGCCGCACCACGCAGCTCACCTTAATCTCTGAGGTGCCGATCATCTCAATGTTGATCCCGGCGTCGGCCAGAGCCTTGAACAAACGGGCAGCCACGCCGGGATATGTTTCCATCCCGGCACCGACGATGCTGACTTTGGCAATGTCGTGGTCGGTCTCGACCCCCGCCGCCTGCAGCTCCTCGGCCACCTGCCGGCACACGGCCTCAGCCGCCCTGGCCTGATCCTGAGGCACCGTAAAGGCGATGTCGGTGCTGGGGATCCCGTTGTGGTAGCCCCGCTGGCTTTGGATGATGGTGTCGACGATGATACCGGCAGCGGCCAGGCGTCCAAACAGATGGGCAGCCGTCCCCGGGCGATCCGGCACCTTGCGCAGGCCCAGCCGCGACTGCTTCAAATCCAGGGCAACGCCGCGCACCGGGTGGTCGCTTGGGCGGGGATCCCCGCAAGGGGCTGCCTTGACCCGATGCAAATGGGGGATCACCTGGAACGCTTCCCCCAGCGCCAGGGCGGCCTCCCCGGCCCGCTCGTCAGCCACCACACAGCTCACCTTGATCTCCGACATGGAGATCATTTGGAGATTGATCCCAGCTTCTGCCAGCACCTGGAACATCTGGGCGGCAATGCCCGGGCGGCCCATCATCCCCACCCCGGCAATGCTGACTTTGGCCACCGCCTCATCGACGATGACTTCCCTACACCCCAGCTCCTGGCCCACCTGCCGCGCCACGGCTGCCGCCTGGGCCGCCTGCGCCCGGCTGACGGTAAAAGCAATGTCGTTGATAGGGGATCCCTCGGCTGCACTGAGGTGGAGCGACTGCAGGATTAAATCGACATTGATCCCGGCTGCCGCAATTTCCTGGAACAGTTGCGCGGCAATGCCCGGGCGATCCGGCACTCCCACCAGCACCAACTTGGCCTGATCCCGATCCAGCTCCACCGTATCCACTGCCTGGCCCAGCTCAATGCTGCTGTCGGCGGGGCGAGGACGGGGAGGGGGAGCAAGAATGAGGGTGCCCTCGGATCCCGCCTGCAACGGTTCCAGGCTGGAGCGCACCCGCAGCTTGACGCCGTAGTTGCGGGCAATCTCCACCGAGCGGGGGTGGAGCACCTGCGCCCCCAGGCTGGCCAGCTCCAGCATCTCGTCGGCGGTAATCTCCGGCAACAGCCTGGCCTCGGGTACCTTGCGCGGGTCGGTGGTAAAGATCCCCGGCACATCGGTGTAGATCTCACACAGCTCTGCCCCCAAAGCCACCGCCAAGGCCACCGCTGTGGTGTCCGATCCCCCCCGCCCCAGGGTGGTGATCTCCAGCTCCGCCGGGCTGGTGATGCCCTGAAACCCGGCCACCACCACCACCTCTCCCCGCTCTAGGTGTTGCCAGAGGCGGTCGGTGTGGATGTGCAAAATGCGGGCCCGCCCGTGATCCCGGGTGGTAACAATCCCTACCTGAGCCGCCGTCAGCGAAACGGCAGGATAGCCCAAGCGCTGCAGCGCCAAGGCCAGCAGGGCAATGCTTACCTGCTCGCCCGTGGAAAGGAGCATGTCCCACTCCCGCCACTGGGCCGGTGTGGTCGGGGATCCCTGCAAGATCTGCTCCCCCAGCTCCACGAGGCGGTCGGTTTCGTCCCCCATGGCCGAGACCACCACCACCACCCGCTGCCCCCGATCCACCGTGTGGGCCACCCGCTGGGCCACGGCTTGGATGCGCTCGATGGAGCCGACGGAGGTGCCGCCGTACTTCTGGACAATTAAACCCGCTTGCATGGCTTGGGCTGAGCTGGTTGGACGTGGTTTGGATCCTACCCCGAACTAGGCCAAGGCCAGCCAGCTTTGCAAAAAGGGCGGCACCGGCAGCAGGATCAGCACCAGCAGCGTCAGCATCCCCAGCCCCAGCAGATCCCGCCCCTCGTCCAGCTCCGTGACGTCGTTGAGGGCCGGCTCGTCGGCGCTGGAGATGACAAACAGCAGCAGCGCCCACAAGAGTAGCCAGGGCTGCACCGTCAAAGCCAACAGCAGCACCAGCCAGCGAGCTACCCGGCCCACATTGGCTCCCATCTGCTGCCCGTACACCGCGTGGACAATGTGCCCCCCATCCAGTTGGCCCACCGGCACCAGGTTAAACGCGATCACCACCAGGCCCAGCCAGCCGGCAAAGGCCAGCGGGTGCAGATCGATCACCTGGCCCGGCTGCAACTGATCCCCCAGCACCATACGCGCCAAGATCGCCAGCAGCACCGAGAGGCGTGGGTCGATGCGATGGAAGCTAATTGGGGTGGGCTGCCCCTCCGGCACCGCCGGCGGATCCCCAGGCGCCGAAAAGGACAGCCCCAGCAGCAACATCGCCAAAGCAACCAGGCTGCCCGCCAGCGGCCCGGCAATGGCAATATCAAACAACACCTTGCGGTTGGGCACCGGCTCTTTCAGCTCGATGAAAGCCCCGAAAGTTCCCAACACAAAGGGCACCGGGATGAAATAGGGCAGCGAGGTTTTGATGCCGTGGCGGCGGGCCACCCAGTAGCGGATCCCCTCATGGGATCCCAGAATGGCCAGGATCCCAACTGCGTAGGGCAACCCCTTCAGCAGAGACGGGAGATGCAGCAGCCGGTCAGGGCCGACCCCAGCCGCCTGGGCCCCGGCAGTGAGAGTCGTCCAAAAGGTAAACAGCAGCAGCCCCAGCGCCAGCAGAGGCCACTCCTGCTGACGGGTTAGGGAGCGCCGTGCCGCCGGGTTGGGCACCAAGGCAAAAAAAGGCTTGCCGGCAAACCCCTCCTGCAGCACCACCAAGAAGCGTTTGCCAAAAGTGTTTTCTACATTGCGCTGCACCCGCTCATAGGCTTCCGTGGGATCCGCCCGCAAATTGCCGCGGCAGATGATGGCCTGGGGACGGTACTCCACGCTTTGCAAATAAAAAACATTCCAGGGGAAGCAGTGGCTGAGCTTTTCTCGCGGCACCTCCGAGATGGGGGTGTGGACAAGAGCTGCCGAGGCCAGATCTGCAGCACTGTCCTCCTTTTCTTCCTCTGCTTCAAGCAAAGACTCGCGATCCGATCCCGCAACCGGCGAGGTGTTTTCCGCCCCCGGTTGAGAGCCTGCCGTTGGAGGTCGGAGGCGCCCCCGGCGTACCAAAGTCATGCTGGTAAAATAGGAAGCCAGAAACAGCCCCAACATGAGCAGGGGGGGCATTTCGTACTGAAACACCTGACGCCCCAGCACCCAGATCAAAGGGGGCATCATCATCACCAGCCACAGGATCCGCCAGGGCACCTTGGAGAGGCGGGCCACACTTTTTTGCAGCAGCAGGTAGGTTGCAGAACCCACCAGTGCCAACAGGATCCAATCTGCCATGAGTTGCAAAAAACAGAGGAGAACACCTCTACCAAGCTAGCGGCAAACCCAATCTCCCTGCTATGGCCAGCAGGGGGGATCCCTCAAGAGCCAAACTTTTGCTTGGCCTGCTCGTAAACTGCCACTGTGATCTTCTGGATCCCGGCTTCGCGGGCAAACTGTTCAATCTTCTTACGGGCAGCCGGACGCACAAAGAAGGGGATTTCTTTAAGGCGCGCCTCTGCTTCTGGCGTCCACTCTATCGCTTCGTCCATCCCCCCTGCCCTCAACGCAACATCCACGCCGGCAGGAGAGTGTGCCCTGTCATGCCTCGCAGGGTGAAATAGACAAACAGCAGCAACAGCAGGGATCCCAGCACAACCAGGGCTGCCGAGGTCGGACTTTTGCGGTACAGGTTAACAAAAGGCTGTAAGCCAGCCCAGATCCCCCCCAGCAAGACGGTAATGAAGTAGGTAGGGTAGCGGGAGACATTCTCCACAAATTGATCTTCCAGTCGACGAGGAGGCTGCGGCTGTGGCATGGGCAGATCGCAATCCAACAACTTCCCCTCAGTTTGCCACAGAGACCGGTTTCTGTCCCCCCGGCTGAAGAGGGATAGGAACCAGGGGGAAGCCGCCCAGGCTCAGAACCGCGAGAACCTGATATGGTAGGCGTTATCCTGCCTGCTTAGCTCAGCCCAGCCACCCACTCTCTGGCCTGATGCGAGAATTGCCCCCCGATGCCCTCAATCGCGCCGGTGACCTGCTTGGGGAACAGACCCTGGCGCTGATGCGCGTCCAGGAGGCTTTGGATCAACTGGAGGCAGCCATTCTCAGCAGTCCTCGTCTGTTCTGGTCTCGCACCCTTATCGACGAAGAGAAGATCCTGGAGCAGTTGGACTTCATCCGCCTCAACCTGCCCACAGCCTTGGAGGAAGCCGAGGAGGTGCTGCGCCAGCGGGATCAGATTTTGGCCGAGGCCCATCGTTACGCCCAGGAGATCGTGGCCGTGGCCCAGCGCCGCGCCGAGCAGCTCGTCAGCGAATCGACCATCCTACGCCAGGCTCAAGCGCAGGCAGAACAGTTGCTGCGACAAACCTACCAACAGAGCGAGGAGGTGCGGCGACAGACGCTGCAGGAGTCGGAGCGCCTACAACGGGAGGCCCATCATTACGTGGATCAGGTTTTGCAAGACCTAGAGCTGCGGCTGTTGGAGTCTCTGCGGGTGATCCGCAACGGGCGACAAAACCTTCAGACCTAAATTTGTGCTCGACCAGAGAGTGTTCATCGGTTCAGTTTTAGGCCAATATAAAAGGTAGCATCCGGGCTTCTTTACCCTGCGGATCTGTGGTAACCAAACTAACCTCCGCCAGGAAAGACGAAGACAAGTCTCGGATGGGCGGCCAGGAACTCGACGCGCTGTAGATTGCTGCTGCAGGCAAGGAACCTCGAGCTTTTGTGGCAAGCTGGCGCAGTTCTCCCTTCGCTTAACTGAGAGCGTGTGTTCCTCTTCTCAGCGATTGCCCCAACATTGGACTCATCGAGCTACCTTCCGCGGCGGGCTCTGTCCTCAGCCTGCGAGTTCCGGCTTTTACCCCTTTTGGGGAACCACTCAGTCGTCTAGGAGATTCTATGACCATTGAACCGAAAGCCCGTAAGAACCGCGAAAATGCCAACTCCCGTTCCCGCAGCCGTCGCCGTGAATCGGCCAAAGGGATCAAAGGGGCCAATCCAGCCGCCAGCCTCTCCCTGCCGAAGTTGATCCAAGAGAATGCTGTGCTCCAATCTCGCAGCCAGTTGTTGCTGATGTACAGCGACTTCCAAACCGAAATGCCCAACGACGGCAAAACCGGCGTTGGCACCTGGCTGCAGAACCGCCTCAAGGAGTACGGCATGCCCAGCCTGCTGCGTTTTGGCCCGCGCTCCTGCCCCCAGGTTTTCCGCCGCGATGAATTTTCTGAGTGGATGACGCTAGCCCTCAATGCCGTCAGCCCCAAAGACGAGAGCGCCAGCTAGGAGAGGTAGACTCTCGTCGGGGCAGACCTGAACTACGCTGAAGAGACTGCGCCATTGGGTTCAGCCGGGAAAGTTCCTTCTGCCTGCTTCTCTCAACATAAGGATGTCGTTGGGATTTTCCCGGCTTGCTCTTCTTAGTTAGTGGCCGACACTCGCGGGGCAACCCAAAGCTTTTTCCCGGAGGCTGGTCTTGTTGCCCCGCAGAGCAGAAAGGTTCTGGTCTGTTCAGCGCAAGGGGAAGGTCAGGCAGCAGCAGGTTTTGCAGCTTTCATCGGCCCAGGGCTCCCGTTGTGCCCGTTTACGGGCTTTTTCTCATCCTCCGACAACAATAGGTCGCGGATAAGCCGGGCTGCCGAGCGTTGCAACCAGCGGGAGGCCAATTGCCGGCCCAGTTGCTGGGCTTCCGGCTTGGTGGCTATCTTGGCGACGATGGGCAGAAGCTGCAGCGGCTGAAAGGTCGGGTTGCGGCTGAGGAGTTCCCACAGACGTTGCAAATGAGCCAAGCCGTCTGAGGTGCCGTTCCCCGAGCTGGAGAACAGCACATCCACCAGCCGCTCCCGCAAGAAAGCCCCCCGCTCGGAAAAGATAAAATCGACGGCCTTTTCCAGGGATCCCTGCAGGTCAAAGTCTTCGCTGTTGGCGGCGTTGCGCAGCAGGTTCTCCAGGCGGTTCCAGCGGAATTGCCCCTGGTTAAACAGCAGCTCCCGCAGGGCGGCGCGTAGCTCTGGAGCCGGGTCGGTGAGCAGCCGCTGGGCCACATAGGGATAGGCCACGCTCAACACCTTGAAATTGGGATCCAAACTGATGGCGATCCCCTCCAGGGTGAGCAAAGAGCGGATGATCAGGGCGTAGTAGGCAGGCACGCGGAAGGGAAAATCGTACATCACCCCCGAGAGCTTATCCGTGATGCTTTTGAAGTTCAGCTCGGCCACGGAGCTGCCCAGGGCCTCGGCAAAGACAGCTTCCAAAGCGGGAATGATGGGGGTGAGATCCGTATCGGGATCCAGGAACTCCAGATCCACGTAGTCCTGCGCCAAGGCAACAAAATCCCGGTTCACCAAGTGGACGATGGCCTTGATCAGGCCGTAGCGCTGGTGGGGCTGGATGGTGCTCATCATGCCAAAGTCGATGTAGGCCAGCCGCCCGTCGTGCATGGCCAAGAGGTTGCCCGGATGGGGGTCAGCATGGAAAAAGCCATGCTCCAAAAGCTGCTTAAGGGAGCAGTTAACCCCAATCTCGATCAGGTGCCGTCCATCTAGCCCTGCAGCGGCAATTTTGTCGAGTTGGGTCAGCTTGATGCCGTCGATCCACTCCATCGTCAGCACCTTGGTGCGGGTGTACTGCCAATAGATTTTCGGGGCGTAGATGGAGGGGTGGCGGTACAGCTCCAGGAAGCGCTCAGCGTTGCGGCCCTCTTGGGTGTAGTCCATCTCCTCGTAAAGCCGCCCGGCAAACTCATCCACAATGCCCACCAAGTCGCTGCGGATGCGGCGGAAGGTGCGCTTGGCCCAGGCGGCCAGGCTGCGGATGATGTACATGTCCAGGGAGATGCGCCCGATCAAATCGGGCCGCTGCACCTTGACGGCGACTTTCTCCCCTGTGTGCAGATAGGCCTGGTAAACCTGCCCCAGGCTGGCAGCGGCAACCGGTTCCGGGCCGATCTCGCGAAAGATCTGCTCTACCGATTGGCCGATCTCCGACTGGATAAGGGCAAAGGCGGTGGCATTGTCGAAGGGGGGCAGCTCATCCTGAAGCTTGGCCAGTTCTTCTAAAAAAAGAGGCGAGACCAGGTCAGGACGGGTGGAGAGAGCCTGGCCAATTTTGATAGCTGTCGGCCCCAATTCCGTGAGGATCTCCCGCAGCCGCGCCGCGTGCTTGGGCCGATTTTTCAGCTCCACCCCTCGCCAGCGATCCCAAAACACCCAGGCCAACAGACCCAAAAAGGGGGTGATCAACTGGAATAGACGCCCCAGCACCAGATCCCAGCGCCCCCGGTATTGCTCGGCCAATTGCTCCGGATCGTAGCGCAGGGCTGGCTGCGACAGGGTAACCTCAGCCCCCGCCGCTGCCGAAGCCGGTCGAGGCTGGGTTGCCACTGGTTTGGTTACTGCTGCTGTTGACGGTATTGCGCCCATAGAAGTCCCGACGGATCTCGTAACACATCTTAACTTGCTAGCTCGGGTGCGGTAAAAATGGTCTTCTCGACAAACCTGCGGGCGAACTCAGGCGAAAAGTAACACCCAACCGCTCAAGGGAAGTCGCGTAGAAAAAAGCTTTGGGCCTGAGGCAGACCCCTTACGACTGCTTTCCTTGAGGACTTGCAACCCCTGGGGGGCGTCTTTGAGGCAGTCTTCCTCTCCTGGTTCACTTGCAAGCCCAAGACTGTGAGTGGGCCAGCCTCAAAAGGGTCTTTACGGCGCTCTTTGATAAGGATTAGGATAAGGGTGCAAACTGATACAAATTGGTGCGATCCTGGGCAAGGGATCCACCACTATGCATGACAGCTTCCTCCCCCACAGTTTTATTGGTTGACGGCTACAACATCATCGGAGCTTGGCCCACCCTAAAGAAGTTGGCACGTCGCTCCCTGCTGGACTTGGCGCGTCTGCGCTTGGTGGAATCTTTGGCCAGCTACGTGGCTTTCCGCGGCTACCGGGCGACTGTGGTGTACGACGCCTATACCCAGCCCACTCCTGCCCGACAGGAGCGTTCTCCCTCCGGCATCGAGATTTTCTACACTGCTTACGGGGAAACTGCCGACGCCTGCATCGAACGGCTCTGTGCTCAGTTGCAGGCAAAGGCTTATCGGGTACGGGTGGCCACCTCAGATCGCGTCCAGCAGTGGGTGATCGGCGGCTACAACGCAGAATGGCTCTCGGCAGAACAACTGTGGGCAGAAGTGCAGCAGGCTCAAGAGCAGATCCGGCGCATCCAGCCCAAGCGGCTGCCGAGCAGGCGGGGCATTGATTTCTATTTGAACCCGGAGACCTTCTCTCGCCTCAACCGCTGGCGACTCTCCGGTCGGGATCCCGTACATTAACTGGCGAGGTGCTCCGAGGCAAACCTGATACCGGAGCAGGGTCTTTCTCACCCTGGCTGATATGGGTTGCCAAAGCCCTTCTCAGGGTAGGCAAAGGCGGGATCTGGCTTCAGAGATCCAGATCTGCTTTAATGTAGCGAATGTAGTGACGTCCCTGTTCTCTCCTTGGGGGGCTCATTTCAGGGATCCGACTATGGCGGATGGCGAATACAGGCCGGGGCTAGAAGGCGTTCCGGCCACGCGCTCTAACATTAGTTTTGTCGATGGCCAGGCAGGGATCCTGGAGTATCGGGGCATTCCCATCGAGGAACTGACGGCCCAGAGCACCTTTCTGGAGACGGCCTATCTGCTGATCTTCGGCAAGCTGCCGACGCAAGCCGAGCTGGACAACTTCGATCAGGCCGTCCGCAGCCATCGGCGGGTGAAATACCGCATCCGCGACATGATCAAGTCGTTTCCCGAGTCGGGCCACCCCATGGATGCCCTGCAAACCTGTGTTGCCAGTCTGGGGATGTTCTATCCGGTGCGAGAGGCGGATCCCGACTACGTGTTCGGCACGGTTACCCGTCTGCTCGCCAAGCTGCCGACGATGGTGGCGATGTTTCACCAGATGCGCCAGGGCAACGATCCCATCCCCCCCGACGACAGCCTGGATCATGCCGCCAATTTCCTCTACATGCTCTCCGGCAAGAAGCCGGATCCCTGGTTGGCCCGCATTTTTGACATCTGCCTGATCCTGCACGCCGAGCACACGGTCAATGCCTCTACGTTTGCCCTTCTGGTGAGCGCTTCCACGCTGGCTAACCCCTACAGCAGCCTGGCCACGGCGGTGGGTACCCTTTCGGGGCTGTTGCACGGGGGGGCCAACCAACAGGTGATGATGCTGCTGCGGCAAATCGGCTCGGTGGAAAATGTGCGCTCGTTTATCGAGGAGAAGCTGGCCAAAAAACAGCGCATCATGGGCATGGGTCACCGAGTCTACAAGGTGAAGGATCCGCGGGCCACCATCCTGCAGCGGCTGGCTGAGGAGCTGTTTGAGCGCTACGGCCACGACAAGTACTACGACATTGCCCTGGAGGTGGAGCGGGTGTGTGAGGAGTTGCTAGGGCCGAAGGGGATCTACCCGAATGTGGACTTCTACTCAGGGTTGGTCTACGCCAAGCTGGGGATCCCGGAAGATTTGTTTACGCCGGTATTTGCCATTGCCCGGGCGGCGGGTTGGCTGGCCCATTGGCGGGAGCAGTTGTCGGACAATCGCCTGTTCCGCCCCACCCAGGTGTACACAGGCGAGCGCCAGCAGCGCTACATCCCCATCGAGGAGCGGAGTTGAGGGCGGTTTGACAGGGCGCTGGGCCGGGATCCCAACTCAATAGAGCCCAAATTGGTGTGAGGTGGGGCGTTGAGCCTTTTGGATTCTCCTCTCTGGCGCGATGGGTTCACCCTCTTTTTGAGCATCGTGGTGCAGGCCATGCCCTTTTTGCTCTTGGGGGTGTTCCTTTCGGGGCTGATGGCGGTGTTTGTAGAGGGATCCCAGTTGGCCCGCTTCCTGCCCAAAGGCAAAATCGGCAGCGCGGTGGCTGGCGGTGCTTTGGGGTTCTTTTTTCCGGTGTGCGAGTGCGGCAACCTGCCGGTGGCCCGTCAACTGGTGATCAAAGGGATCCCACCCCACGTGGCGGTGGCTTTTTTGTTGGCGGCGCCGGTGTTTAACCCGGTGGTGATCTTTTCCACTTGGATTGCCTTTCGCTCCATGCCGGAGCTGGTGATCTACCGAGTTCTCTTTTCCTTCGGCATTGCGGTTGTCGTCGGCTTGATCTTCAGCCTGCAAAAGGATTTCCAGCCTCTGTTGCAGCCGTCAGTCTGGCAGGAGCTGCAGCGCAATTGCTCCCAAGAAGCTGATCCGAAGAACATCTCCCGCTCGCCGTTGTTGCAGGGGGGCACCTTCTGGATTGGATCCCAGAGCCCTGCTCAAGGGGCCTCTGGCGGATCCCTGGCCACTTTACAAACGGCTGAAGATGTGTATCGCTCTGCTCTGGCCGCTGCGCCTTCTCCCTCCAGGGGACAAAAAGGAGTTCTCCTGCTGCAGACCTGGGCCAAGGAGATCCGCGAATTGGGATCCGTGCTCATCTTAGGCTCGGCGATGGCGGCCCTGATTCAAACGGTGATCCCGCGTTCGTTTGTGCTGGATTATGGCCAAGATGCGCTGGTCTCGATCCTGATCATGATGGCGCTGGCCGGGATCATCTCCATTTGCTCGACGGTGGATGCCTTTTTTGCCCTCTCCTTTGCCGCCACCTTCACGCCGGGATCCCTGTTGGCCTTTATGGTGTTTGGGCCGATGGTGGACCTGAAGGCCATTGGCTTGATGCTGACTTTGTTCAGGCCCCGCGCCATTTTCTACTTGGTGCTCCTGACTTTTCAGTTCACTTTAGTAGGGGCTTTGGCCATCAATTACTACTGTAGTTAAAATCTTGGATAGGTAGTCCCCGCAGCGAACGATAGCTTAACTGCAGGGTCAGCGGCGATTAGGCTGAGATATTCAGAGTGCCAGGATCTCTGAGATTGAGAAGTTGGGCAGGAGGGCATTGTCCCGGCTGGAGCTGAAACGACTACATACAGGCGGCAGGATAGAACCGTGAGCAACCTATACTTTGCAGATTTTAACTTGTGGATTGCCCAAACAACCCAGCTCTTGCGGGAGGGACGTTGGCAAGAAATTGATCTAATCCATTTAATTGAAGAGGTTGAGGATTTGGGTAAGAGCGAACGGCGAGGGATGACCAGCCAATTAACTCGCCTTCTCCTGCATTTGCTCAAGTGGCAATATCAACCTCAGCGCCGCTCAGATAGCTGGTTGGATTCCATCACAGATGCGCGAACCCAAATTGAATTGGCCCTCGAAGATAGCCCCAGCTTAAGAGGATATCTGGCCGAGCAACTGGAAAAGAGCTATCAACGGGCACGCCGCCATGCAGCTCAGCAAACCGGTATGGATATCTCGGCCTTTCCGGAGACTTGTCCCTATGCTTTGGAGCTGGCCTTGGCAGAAGATTGGCTGCCAAGCCCCTCTCCTTTTGGAAGAGGAAACTCAGAGATCGCCTAAGGATAGAGACCTCTCGGCACTGTCAAGCAGAAGCCCGCCCTTGCCAACTGCGCATCTTGCCGGGGTTAAGCAACCCGTAGGGATCCACTTCTTCCTTGAATCGGATCTGGCGCGGATCCATCACCTTGCGACCCCCCTCTTCGATGATGTAGGTGTGAGGGTTGGCGATGAAGACTCCCTGCGCCTCGTGATAGCGCATGATCTCGTTGAGGCGTTCTTCAGTGGTAAAGCGCACAATTTGCAGGCCGACCGGGGCAACCTGGCCGCGTATGCGAATCCATTCCAGGTGCATCAGCACTTCGTCGCCAAAGTGCTCGTACAGGTGCTGCACCAACTTCAGCTCCCGGTCGGGCGGGAAAATCGATTGTAGATAGGTCAAATTGGGATCCACGCTGCGGCAGTGCAGGGTGGTGTGGTTCCAGGAAAATTCCCCCAGCGAGATCCCCTTGGCCGCCTCCTGCGCCGTTTTGTTGTAGACCACCTGGCCGCCATGTTCCCGAATTAGCTCCAGCAACGGCTCCAGGCTGGGCTCGGCCACCATCACCAGGGCCACGGCGGATCCCTGGGGCAAGTAGTCCTGCAGGGGGACGAAGTAACGAGGGATCGGCCAGGCGTGCAGGCTGATGAGTTTCTTGAGGATCCCATCTGCCTCGGCCAGGGCCTGCCCAAAGTGGGCGCAGGGCATAAACCCCACCTCAGGGGGAAAGGCCACCACCAGCTCTGCCCATGGGTAGGCCGGCGCCAGCGGGATCTCTACTTCTGTGATGATCCCGTTGAGGCCCCAGGCATGGCTGACTTTAAACACGTCGTCTCCCCGCAGCTCCAGGGCCCGCGGCTCCTCTTCGACTGTGATCACCCGCAGCCCCAAGATGTTGCCCCGATCCAGCAATTGGCCGTAGGTCACAGAGCCAATGCCGCCGCTGCCCCCGGCAATGAACCCCCCAATAGTGGCCGTACGGTAGGTGGAAGGGGCCATACGGATCTCCCAGCCCAGCTCGCGGGTCTGTTTGTCGATGGCCATCAGCTTGGCCCCCGCCTGTACCCGCGCCAAGCCCGGCTTTGCCCAAAGCACCTGGTTGAGCTTGCCCATGTCCAGGATCACACCCCCGGCCAGCGGGATACATTGGCCGTAATTACCGGTACCGGCACCGCGCACCGTAACCGGGATCCGCAGCCTGGCACAGGCCGCTGCCACCCGCATCACCTCGGCCTCATCGGCGGGGCGCACCACCAAATCTCCCCGCTTGTCGCTCAGTTGTCGGCTCAGCACGGGGCTGTAGTGGTAAAAATCCAACGACAACTTGGCCACCTGAGCCGGATCGGTGATGATCTCAATACCCTCTAAGTCAGAACGCAAAGCCTGCAGCTTGTCAGGAGCGGCAACGATCATGGGTATCCGTATTTGGGTGCAACGGTTCTTCAGACTCCATCATCGGCAGAAATTGCCTGCAAAAGGGTTTGCCGAGAACAGTATGGGAAGGATCCCTGTCCGGCCAGGTCGATTAGCCGAAGCGGCCCTCCACATAATCTCTTGTGGCTTGCTTGGTGGGGCTGTTGAAGATGACTTCAGTTCTGTCAAATTCAATCAGCTCGCCCACACGGTTGGATCCCACCAGCTCCACGCTAAAAAAAGCCGTCATATCCGAGACACGGCTGGCCTGCTGCATGTTGTGGGTGACGATGATGATGGTGTAGTCCTGCTTCAACTCCTTCATCAGCTCCTCGATGCGACGGGTGGAGATGGGATCCAACGCCGAGCAGGGCTCGTCCATTAAAATCACATCCGGCTGCACCGCCAGGGCGCGGGCAATACACAAGCGCTGCTGCTGCCCCCCGGACAAAGACTGGCCGTTTTCTTTCAACTTGTCTTTCACCTCGTCCCAGAGGGCGGCCCGCTTCAGCGAAGTTTCCACCACCTCGTCCAAGTCCACCTTCATCCCCAGCACCCGCGGGCCGTAGGCCACGTTGTCGTAAATGCTTTTGGGGAAGGGATTGGGTTTTTGGAAGACCATGCCGATACGCCGCCGCACCGCCACCGGATCGACTTCTTTGGCGTAGAGATCCTTGCCGTGGTAGGTGAGCTTGCCCTCTACACGAGCACCGGGGATCAAATCGTTGGTGCGGTTAAAACAGCGCAGGATCGTGCTTTTGCCACAGCCGGAAGGGCCGATAAACGCAGTAATCTGTCGGGCTGGGATGTCCAGAGTAACATTTTTTACCGCCAGATTGGAGCCATAGTAGACATTCAGGTTCTCGGTCCTGAAAACGTAAGAGGTCTGGTTAAGAGATTGAGTTTGCATGGCAGCACTCACAAAAAGAGCTAGAGTTCGACGAAGAGTTCGATTCAAGACTTTGTTGAGAATCCTCAGGCTATTTCCTGGTCTTGTACACCAAAAAGCGAGCGGTCAAGCTGGCCGCCAAAACAATGGCTAACAAAACCAAAGCGCCCGCCCAAGCCAGCTCCTGCTGCACCCTGTAGGGAATGATGGAGAAAAAGTAGACCATCACCGGCAAGGTAGCCACCGGGCCAAAGAGATCAGTAGACCAGAAATTGTTGTTGAAGGCGGTAAAGAGCAGAGGTGCAGCCTCGCCTGCCGCTCGGGCCAAAGCCAGGATTAGCCCGGTTACGATGGCCGGTGCCGCTGCCGGCAAAACAACGCGCATTGTGGTCTGAAAGCGATTTGAGCCCAGGCCAAGGGAAGCCAAGCGCATGTCGGGCGAAACCAGCAGCAACGCCTCCTCGGTGGAGCGGATGACAATCGGCAGCATCAGCACGCCCAAAGCCACCCCTCCCGAGAAAGCCGAAAAGCCGGATCCCCTCACCACCACAGCATAGGCAAACAGGCCGCAGAGAATGGCCGGTACCCCCGTGAGCACATTGCAGGAAAACTTAACCAGATAAGCCAAGCGGGTGCCGCGACCGAATTCAGACAAGTACACTGCCGCCAAGATGCCGAAGGGAAAGCTCAAAGCCGCCCCCGTAGCCAGCACCATTAAATTGCCGACAATTGCGTGACCAAAGCCCCCTTCCGCCAGGCCAGGGGCAGGGTAGCGGGTCTGGGTGAGGACATCCCAATTTATCCGCTGGATGCCTTCCTTGCCCACATCCCACAGCACCCAAGATAGGGAAGCTATGATCACCGCCACAGAGAGGCCACTCAGCAGGGTTAGGACAATGCCTGTGTAATTGCGGACAGGGGCAATGGCGGCACGAGTAATGTCGATGTCAACCTTCTCAGGGGCAAGCTGTGCTGAGTCGGACATGATAACAGTGCTCCTTTATCTTCTTTCTGCTTCCCAAGTTACTGCTCCAAGTTTTGAAACTTGCGGATGATGATCTCGGCAACAATGTTGACCAATAACGTCAGCACCATCAGCACCACGCCGGCATACATGAGAGCCGAAACCTGCAAGCGTCCTGCCTCGCCAAACTGAGAGGCAATCAAGCCGGTAATGGTGGATCCCGGCTGCATTAGGGAGATATTGATGCGGTTGGCGTTGCCGGAAAGCATGGCCGCTACCATGGTCTCTCCCAGGGCCCGTCCCAGCGCCAGCATGATCGAGCTGACAATGCCCGACAGGCCGGCAGGGATCATCACCGTTAAGAGGGTCTCCCAGCGGGTTGCCCCCAGAGCCAAAGCGCCCTCTTTTAGGCTGCGTGGCAGAGATTCAAGGGTACTGCGGGTAATGGAGATGATGATGGGAGAGATCATGATCCCCAGCACCACAGCCACTATCAACAAGCTGGGCCCCCGCGGAGCCGGGCCACCCAAGAAAGGGATCCAACTCAGCGTCTGGTTAATGGCTCGAAAGATGGGCCGCACTGCTGGAATCAGCACAAAGATCCCCCACAGCCCCAGCACCACACTGGGAATGGCCACGATCAGCTCAACGGCAAAGCCAATCGGCTCCGTTACCCACTTGGGGGCAAAACCTTCCGCCAGGAAGATGGCAGTGCCAATGCCCAGAGGGATGGCAAAAATCAAAGCCACCAGAGAGGTTACCAAACTGCCATAAATCTGTGGTAGTACCCCGTAGATGTTTTCCACCGGGTTCCAGCGGGTAGTAACCAGGAAGCCCAAGCCAAACTGCTGAATCGCCGGCAGAGCCGCTTCGGTGGTTTGAAGAATCACCCAGATGAGGATAATGCCGGCAAACCCTGCCAAGGCCAGCGTCAGGCGGACAAAGCCCACATCAACAGCCCGAGACAGGCTCGCCTTTTTCTCAATGTCAACATCGATATCCGGGTTTGGTGGTGAACCATAACCCGTAGCCGCTGAAGTCATAGCCTCTCTCCCATGATCATCTTCGGTTCAAAACTTTCCTAAAAATCCCACCGTGCAAGGTAAGGCCAGCAGCCGACCGAGAAAGCCTCATCTGCCTCCTCAGCCGGCCACCAGCTCCACTCTAGTGGAGTTCAGGCTGCAACCCAGTCATCGCACCGCATTGGGGTTAACGGTGATGGCATCCAGCTCTGCAAAGATCCGCTGGATAGCCGCCTCAGGCATAGGGATGTAGTCCAGCTCCTTGGTGATGGCTTGACCCTCTGGCCCCTGGGTCCACTTCAGAGCCTCCACCAGCTTGGTCAGCTTCTGCTGATCGGGATACTCGCGGTACAGCATCACCCAGAACAAGCCCACGATTGGGTAGTCATTTGGCCCTTCAGGGTCGGGCACCAACAGCGCAAAGTCATCAGGAATGGGAGCATCCAGCGCCGAGGTAGCTGCCTCAGTCGAGAACTCAACAATGTTGCCCGCTTTGTTTTCCAAGCGAGCAGTGGTCATCTTTTCCAGCTTGGCATAGGACTGGTTCACGTAGCCAATTGCCCCTGGCTCCTGCTTGATGGTGGCGGCTACGCCCTCATTCCCTTGGGCTCCAATGCCAACAGGCCACTCGACAGTAGTACCAGCACCGGCTGTCCAATTAGGGCAGACAGTTCTGATGTGGTTGGTGAACACAAAGGTAGTCCCAGAACCATCAGAGCGGTGTACCCAGGTGATGTCCAGGGGTGGCAGCTTGTTTGCTATACCTGGGTTCTCGGCCTTGATGCGAATGTCGTCCCAGCGAGTGATCTCGCCGGTCACGATGCCGCAGTAGGTTTTCCGCTTCAGGATGAGCTCTCCGTCTTCAATGCCGGGCAGGTTATAGGCAAACTCGATGGCCCCTCCCGCCAGAGGCAACTGTAGGGGATCATAGCCGTATTTAGCTCGGAAGCTTTCCAGGCGAGCACCGGAGAAAGGCGCCTCGGAAGCGCCGAAGTCCACAGTGCCATTGATCACCTGCTCTAGGCCAGCACCACTACCGACAGACTGATAGCTGACTTGCACAGTGGGGTCTACGGTGCGGTTGTAGGCGTCAAACCAACGTTGCAGCAAAGGAGCCGCAAAGGTCGCGCCCGCCCCGGAGATTTGCACGGTTTGGGCTTGAGCCGAGGTCGCTGTTAGAAATCCTACTGTTAGAGCGGTGAGGGAGAAAGCAGAAAGCAGGGTTCGCATAGGTAATATCTGTGGCAAATCAACATCTTCAACTCTATAACCTCAAAGTTAACGGAAGGATATCTAAAGGTTAACTTTGGGTTAAGTCAAGAGAAAAATCGATATTTTTGAGTGTGCTGGCTCGTTTCCAAACCTCGATTTTCCATCTGGTGGTCTTGGCCAGTTTGGATTTCAGCAAAATCAGGATCCTGGAGCCCAGGATCCGCGAAAAGGCTTATGCTGCTGAACTTCTATCTCATTTGACAACCAATCAAACGGACACAACTTGAATAAGAGCTAAGCTTAGACGGCTGCAAAAAAACTGGATCCAGATCCAAGATGTGTAAAATTTGATACAAAGATGTTGCTCCCCTCTCGGCAAGCTTGGACATGATTTCAGCAGGGCGGGAAAAGCTCTGGCCAGAGCTTCTTCCGACTTTTGACAGAGAGAATTAGCTAGGAGATGGACTTCAACACTCCAGACGTGAGGCAGCTCTACATGTTCCCCGAGCAGAGAAAGATCTGGGCTCTAAGCTGGGATCCGCCCGCCCCCCATGAGGTACAGCAGGGCCATGCGCACCGCCACGCCGTGGGTGACCTGCTGCTCAATCAGGTTCAAGCCGGGATCCTCCATCACCTCGGAGCTGAGTTCCACACCGCGATTGACCGGGCCGGGGTGCAGAAGCTTGACATCCGGGTGGCACAGGCGCAGTCGTTGCCGCGTGAGGCCGAAGAAGTGATGGTACTCCTGCAAGCTGGGGAGAAGGAACTCGCCCATGCGCTCCTGTTGCAGGCGTAGGGTGATAACAAAACGCGCCCCTTCGAGGGCAGGCTCTAGCTGCCAATGGACAGGGAGCGTATGGCCGGGCACAAACTGGGCAAAATCCTTAGGCAACAGGGTGGGAGGGCCGGCTAAGTGAACCTCAGCTCCGGCAGCCACCAAGGCATAGATATCGGAGCGGGCCACCCGCGAGTGGAGAATATCGCCGACAATGGCGATTTTGATCCCTTGCAGCAACTCCAGACGGGGACGCCGGGGATCCAGATGGCTGCAGAGGGTAAACAAATCCAGCAAACCTTGGGTGGGATGTTCGTGCAGTCCATCCCCGGCATTGAGAACGCCCACAGGGGATCCGCGGCGGTCGATCTCGGCAGCTAATTGTTGGGGCACTCCTGCCTGGGCATGGCGAACGATCAAGAGATCGGATCCCATGGCCAGAAAGGTGCGGGCCGTATCCAAGAGCGTCTCCCCTTTGCTCAAGGAAGAGGTGCCTGGGGAAAAGTTGAGCACATCGGCCGAAAGGCGCTTGGCCGCCAGCTCAAAACTGGAACGAGTGCGGGTGGAAGGCTCGAAGAACAGCGTCACCACCACCTTCCCCTGCAAGGTGGGCACCTTGGGCAACCGCCGCGTCAACACCTCCTGGAAACTGGCGCTGGTCTGCAAAACCATCTGGTATTCTTCGGGAGTAAAATCCGCCAAGCCCAAGACGTGCTGCCGCTGCCAAACCATAGGGGATCCCTCAAATGCGCAAGCGGGCAAAGATCTCGTCCAAATGGGTTAGGTGGCGCCGCGGATCAAAACAAGCCTGCAGTTCCGCCTCGCTGAGGTGAGCCATCACCCGGGGATCCGCCAGCAGATTGGCGCGAAAGTCTCCCTGCGGCTGGTTCCAGGCGCGATGAGCATTTTCCTGCACCAGGCGGTAAGCTTCCTCGCGGCTAAGGCCCTTCTCCACCAAGGCTAGAAGCACCTGCTGGCTGAAGATGACGCCGCCGTAGAGGTTGAGATTGCGCTCCATGTTGCCGGTGTGAACCTGCAGGTGGCGCACCAGATCCGCCATGTTGACCAGCAGGTAGTGGCAGAGGATGGAGGCATCGGGCAGGATCACCCGCTCCACCGAGCTGTGGGAGATGTCCCGCTCGTGCCAGAGGGGAATGTTTTCCAGGGCCGAGACGGCATACCCCCGTAGAAGGCGGGCGATCCCTGTCAGTTGTTCAGACTTGATGGGGTTGCGCTTGTGGGGCATGGCGGAGGATCCCTTTTGGCCGGGGGCAAAGTACTCTTCGGCCTCCAGCACCTCTGTCCGCTGCAGGTGGCGGATCTCGGTGGCAAAGCGCTCCAGAGAAGAGCCAATCAAAGCCAAGGTCTGCACATACTCGGCGTGGCGATCCCGCGAGATCACCTGGGTTGAGACCGTATCCGGCTTGAGCCCCAAGCGGGCGCAGGCCAACTGCTCCACCTGGGGAGGCACATTGGCGTAGGTGCCCACGGCGCCAGAGATCTTGCCCACCGCCACCACTTCCCGCAGGCGAGCTAGGCGCTCTTGGTGGCGCAGGCACTCGGCCAGCCACCCTGCCAGCTTAAAGCCAAAGG
Source organism: Synechococcus sp. RC10B2 (assembly GCF_047502635.1). Taxonomy (NCBI): domain Bacteria; kingdom Bacillati; phylum Cyanobacteriota; class Cyanophyceae; order Synechococcales; family Synechococcaceae; genus Synechococcus; species Synechococcus sp. RC10B2. Next base: position 64,363 of record NZ_JANSHO010000078.1, on the reverse strand, counting down.
TAATCGGCTCGGCGTGAACACCGTGGGTGCGGCCGATCATGAGGGTGTAGCGGTGCTGCCGAGCTTGGTCGCGGATAGCAGCGATGAGGTCGGCCAGGCGAGCTTGCAAGATCTCCACCGAGGCCACAAGCTGCAGGGCCAGGGCTGTATCCAACACATCCGAGCTGGTCAGGCCCAGGTGGATGTAGCGCCCTGCCTCGCCCACATGCTCGTTGAGGTTGGTTAAGAAGGCAATAACATCGTGCTTCACTTCCGCCTCAATTTCCAAAACCCGCGCCGGGTCAAAGGCGGCTTTGGCTCTGATCTCCTGCAGGGCTTCTTGCGGGATCCGCCCCAGCTCCGCTTGCGCTTCACAGACAGCCAGCTCCACCTGCAGCCAGGTCTGGAGCTTGTGGGCAGTGGACCAAATCTGGCCCATTTCGGGCAGAGTGTAGCGCTCGATCAAGGTGCCTTTTCCGTCGGTACAGTAGGATGAGCTAGGCTATTTTAGCCTTTGGCGTCCCCCCTCGAGGAAAAGCCGCTGGGGGATCCCTGCGGGCTTGGCTTGCGGTGTCGAAGGAGCAGCAAGGAGTTTGCAGATGACCGTCGGAGCTGTGCCAACTCAGGGAAAAAGAGCTTGGACAGCCGAAGAATTCATGGCGTTGTCCAGGGAGGGACATCGCTACGAGATTGTTGATGGGAAGCCAATTGATATGGGAAGCGCGGGGGCACTCCATGGTTATGTCTGCAGCCTCCTATTGGCAGCTTTGACCCCCTACGTTTTGTCCAACAAGCTGGGGATCGTTTTAGATTCCAGCACTGCTTTTAAGATGAAGAGTGGAAATTGGCGCTCCCCTGACATCTCTTTTTTTGCTAAAGAACGCTTGCAGGGCATGGCTGAACTGCCCACAGGATTTTTGGAAGGCGCTCCAGATCTGGCTGTTGAAGTGCTTTCCCCCCGCAATACGGTTGAAGAAATTCATGACAAGCTGGTGGAGTACTTTGAAAATGGCAGCCGCCTGGTTTGGCTGGTTCACCCCAGCGAGCACTACGTCCTGGTGTATCGCAGCTCTCAAGAGCCTGACCGCCTCCTGAAATCGGTTGATCTTCTAGAAGGTGAAGAGGTTATTCCAGGATTTGCCCTGCCGGTGGCTCATCTATTCCAGAAGCTTTCCTTGTAACATCCCCCCGCCCTCACTCTAGCCAATAGAGCTTGGGCCTCCCAACCTTGCCATTGGGCATTCCTGCCCCGCGTCACAGAACGACTTGGCAGAGGAGTCGGTATCTCGACCGTAAACTACCCGACCCTGACTGCTTCGCAGTACGGGGCGGGCTTTCGGTAGCCCTGCAGTTGGCAAGCCAACCACGGACCTCTAGGCTGGTTTACGACAGCCCCAAGTTTGGCAATCATGTTGGCCCCATTCCAGTCCGCATCCCCTTCCCATCCACAGTGCCCACACTTGAACGACTTGCCACTGCGATAGGATTGCGCAGGGTCGGGATGGATGTGCAAACACTTGTGACAGGTCTGCGACGTGTAGGCAGGCGGCACCAGAATCAAAGCAACTCCTGCACGCAGAGTCTTGTATTCCAGAAACTGCCTCAGTTGGTAGAACGCCCAACTGTTGGCCCTGCGTCGCTCGGCTTTGCTGCGGGGTTGTTGGTTGATACGCTCCCGTATCCCTGTCAAGTCTTCCAGAGCAATAGCGCTGTTGGTAGCTTTTGCCCTAGAGACAATAGCTTTAGAGATGCGATGATTGACCCACGCCTGAAAGCGCCTCTCCTTGCCAGACAGCCGTTGCAACAGTTCTCTGCATCTGCGCCGCGAACTGCGTGTGCCCTTACTGGCTTTGCGTTGGAGTGCCGCCCTCAACCGGGAGTAGTGGTCTCGGACTCGGTTCAACTGCTGTCCATTCCAGTTATCTCCTTCCGATGTATGGGCAATATCTGTCCTTCCCAAGTCCACCCCGATCACCTTGTCGGTATCTTGTTGCTTGGGTGGCTTTTCCTCTACGCAAATCTGGATGTAGTAGGAGCCATCTTTGCGCTTGACCAGCGTGGCAGCTTTTGGGTTGGAACCAGCCAGCATCCCACGCTGGTAGTTACCAATGGCTAGCTCAAAGCGTTCTCTCCCTTCAACCGTGGTCAGCGACACCGTCCAGTCTTTTTGACGGAACGAAAAGATGCGAGCGTCGTAGGTAACAAAGCCGCTCTTAAACTCCTTGACGGGACGCTTTTTCTGCTTAGCCACTTTGCGGGAACCCGCTACCCGTCTGCACACCTGTTGAGCCAAGTTACTGGACAAGCCAAACCGGGCTCGAATCTCGTAGTAGCAAAGGGATTGCAGCTTGACCGCGTTGACGATCTTCTCCTGCGTGTTCTGGTTGACCCAGTTCAATGCCTGTACAAAGGCATCCATCGTCGCGTCCAATTTGGCGGCTTGCGACGGGGACACCTTGAGCTTGCAGGATATGGTCAGGACTTGGCTCATAAGTTCATTGTACTTCATCAAAGCGCATTCCTCCCGGCACTGACCCTACGGGTACAGTGCGGGGCTCCTGCGATTTCTAGCTGACTTTCCCGCCAGAGCGCGGAACTTGTAGCTCCCCGCACCCCTTGCAAGTTAAGTGCAGGGGGTTGCCCCTCTCGCCGACGGTCTATATTGAACTAGTTCGGGATCCGAAGAGGACGTCATTAGCGGTGCGGAGCACAATCAAGTGTCGATGGGGAAGGATAGCTCTGATAGGTTTCTTGGCAGCATTCCTCGCTCCTGCCCCTGCCATCTCTTTGCCTGCCTTCCCACCTCCTCCTGAGAAGACCTCGGCCCCAAACACCGCTTCCGAGTTCAACTGGCAGGGATCCCTCAAGTTGCTGCGGGGGGATCCCGTAGCTGCCCTGGCGGATCTGGATCGGGCGGTGCAGTTGGATCCCAGCTATGCGCCGGCCTATGTGAACCGCAGCTACGTCTACAACCAGTTGCGCCAGCCGGAAGAAGCTCTGGCCGATGCGGAGCGGGCCATTCAGTTGGATCCGCGAATTCCAGAAGCCTACTTCAGCCGCGGCGTGGCCCACCTGCAACTGGGGGATCGAGAAGCGGCGATGGCCGACTTTCGCCAGGCCTTGGCTCTCTTTTCCAAGAGCGGCAACTTTGCCGACCAAACCATCCTGCAGCAACTGCTGCGCCAGTTGGGGGTGGATTAGCCTTGAGTCTTTAGAGACTTGCGTTCTCCCAACCACTCGGCCAGGGAAACTGCCTGAGCCTGCAGCCCAAAGACCTGACAGAACGACTCCACCAGCACCGGAGCTACGGCAGCCATCGTTACCTCTGGACAAAAGTGCACTAGGGATCCCACCGGGCGATCAGGGATCCCACAGGGCACGATGGCCTCGAAGGCCGACAGATCGGGGCAGACATTCAAGGCAAAGCCGTGGTAGGTCACCCAGCGGGAGACCTTGATGCCGATGGCCGCCACTTTGCGCCCCTCCACCCAAACCCCTGTGAGGCCAGGGATCCGCTCCCCCCGCAGGCCAAAGTGGGCCACAGTTTCAATAAGCACCTGCTCCAGTTGGCGCAGGTACCAGTGGAGATCCAGACGGTGGCGCCTGAGGTTGAGGATCGCATAACCAACCCACTGGCCTGGCCCGTGGTAAGTGACTTCGCCGCCGCGCTCTACCCGCAGGATTTCTGGCTCTTGTTCAGAAGGAGATTCCGGGTGGATAGCTGGGGATCCTATCTGTCCAGCCAAGCTCTTGAGGAACTTGGGATCCGCCCCTGCCCCCAGGGTGTAGACCGGCGGGTGGGTGAGCAGTAGGAGCCCATCTGGCAGCTGCGGATTGCAGATCAGGCGAGCCACCCTGGCTTGCTGCCAAGCCCAAGCGGTGCGATAGGGCACTTCTCCCGCCAGGTGAACCTCCAGAGGCGGAGATCCCAAAGAGCGCTCAAACACCTGCGAGGACATCTCAAAGACGGTTTTGCTGGAGAGCTCGCTGTGCCACCAGAAGATGACCAAAAGACCCCATCCCAGCAACGTCCACCTAGCCTACCGGCAGGTTGACCTGCGCCCGCAACCGCTCCAACAGGGCCCGCGGCTGCAACAGCCCCTCAATGCGGTCAATCGGCTTCCCATCTTTGAAGAGGATCAGCGTTGGCACCGCTTGAATGCCCCAGCGAGCAGCGATGGTTGGGTACTTTTCGGTGTCAACCTTCACAAAAGTAACCGCATCCCCCACCTGAGGTTTTACCTGCTCCAACACTTGCGCCATAACCTGACAAGGGCCGCACCAGGAAGCATAAAAATCCACCAGGATCGGGGTTTTGGATCCCTGAATCATGTCGGCAAAACTTTTGAATTGCTGTTTGTGCGCCATAGGAAACTCCCAGAGTGTTCTGAAAAGCGTAAACTACCCGACCCTGACTGCTTCGCAGTACAGGGCGGGCTTTCGGCAGCCCTGCAGTTGGCAAGCCAACCACGGACCTCTAGGCTGGTTTACGGCAGCCCCCAAAAGCGCAATCACCTTCGCACCGTTAAAATCCGCATCCCCTTCCCAACCGCAGTGCCCGCATTTGAACTGCTTACCCTTGCGATAGGATTGAGCGGAGTCGGGATGAATATGCAGGCACTTGTGGCAGATCTGCGAGGTATAGGCCGCAGGGACAGCTACCACTTTGACACCCGCCCTCACAGCCTTGTATTCGATAAACCGCCGCAGCTGGTAGAACGCCCAGCTATTGCTACGCCGCCGCTCCTCATGACTGCGGGGGTGTTGATTGGTGCGTTCTCGAATGCCGCTTAAGTCCTCAATGGCAATGCAGGCAGAAAGAGATTGAGCTGCTTTAACGATGCGCTTAGCGATACTGTGGTTCACCCAAGCTTGAAAGCGTCTCTCTTTGCCAGACAGCCGTTGCAGCAGTTGACGGCATCGCCGCCTGCAACTGCGGGTGCCCTTACTGGCCTTGCGCTGAAGAGACGCTCTTAACCGACAGTAGTGATCTCGGACTTTGCTCAGCTGCTGTCCATTCCAGTTGTCTCCTTCGGAGGTATGTGCAATGTCTCGCCGTCCCAGGTCAACCCCAATCACCTTGTCGGTGTTCTGTTGCTTGGGGGGGTCTGCCTCGACACAAACACAAATCTGGATGGAGTAGGAGCCGTCTTTGCGCTGGACTAGGGTGGCCGATTTGGGGTTAGAGCCAGCCAGCATTCCCCTCTGGTAGTTGCCAATGGCTAGCTCAAAGCGTTCTCTTCCATCAACCGTGGCAAGCGACACTGTCCAGTCTTTCTCGCGAAACGAGAAGATACGTGCATCGTAGGTAACGAACCTACGCTTGAACTCTTTAACTGGACGGTTGCGCTGTCTCGCCACTTTGCGAGCGCCTGCCACCCGTCTGCAGACCTGCTGGGCCAGATTACTGGACAAGCCAAACCGAGCGCGAATCTGGTAATAGCAAAGGGATTGGAGTTTGACTGCGTTGGCGACTTTCTCGGGTGTGTTTTGGTTGACCCAGTTCAACGCCTGCACAAAGACATCCATCGTCGCATCCAACTTTGCGGCCTGCGACTGGGACACCTTGAGTTTGCAAGCTACAGTCAGGACTTGGGTCATGGTTCTATCATAACTTCCGCATTCCTCCCGACACTGACCCTACGGGTACAGTGCGGGGCTCCTGCGATTTCTAGCTGAAATGAAATCTATTTGTAAGCTAACTGTTTGAGACTAAAAATTAGGTAGGGATCCCGCTACGGCCTGCTTCAGTTTCCCGGTAGGATGGCTAGGGTTTGGGAGAAGAGCTAGAGCGTACCTGTAGTCTAGGGTGTTGTGGTGGACAAAGGGGCAGACTTTAGCAGGGTTTAAGCACTTGTCTTTTTTTGAGGAGTGGGATCCCAATGGCAACAAGTAGCAGCATGGTGAATCGTGGCGTGTTGGCTGCAGTGCTGGCTGGGGTAGGACTCAGCCTATGGGGGGCTTGGCGTTGGCTTTGGGATCCCTGGGGCTGGGCTCAGGTAGTGGCCGGGTTGCTGCTGAGTTTGGGCAGCTTGCTCTACTGGCTCAAGACCCGCCCCGCCGATCACCTGGTGGTGGAGCCCCAAGGCTGGCGCATCAGCCGCCACACCCCCGAGCACTGGGTCATTCAAGCGGAGTTTGTGGCTCGCAACCTCAACCCCCTTTTGGAAGTCACCTTGGCCCAGGTGGAGCCGCGACTGCATTTGCTCAGCGCCGGATCCCTAGAAGGCATTCACAACCGCCTACGCCTGCGCTCTCGCCATCCGGATCTTCCCCCCCGCCAAGACAACTACTGGCAGGCCTACATCATCACCCCCCAGAACCAGACTGGCCTAGAAGTCGAGATCGAGCTGAAGGGGGAAGGGCTGGCCCATTTGCGCTCGGCCTGGCTGGAGTTGGACTACATCCAGTACGGGCGGCAACGGCGCACCCTGAAGACCAGCCACCTGATCCTGCCCTTGCAGGAAGTGGAGCCCTTGCCAGAGCTGAACTGGCAGAAGCAGGGATCCCTCCTTTGGGCCGCCGTTCCCACCCATCTGCTGACCCCCAGCGATGACTTGGCCGAGGTGCTGCAGCGGTACGTGAGCCCTCACGTCCAGCCTGGGGATGTGGTGGCTATTTCCGAGAGTGCCGTGGCCATTGTGCAGGGCAACTTTCGCCATCCTCTCCAAGTCCAACCCGGCTGGCTGGCACGCACCCTGTGCTACTTCTTCCCCTCCAAGACCAGTCTTTCAAGCTGCTACGGGATGCAGACTTTGATCGACTGCTCCGGGGCCTGGCGGGTGCTGGCGGCCTTTGTGGTAGGATCCCTGGCCAAATTGCTGGGGATCCGCGGAGCCTTCTACGCCCTGGCGGGGGAGCAGGCGGCCTTGATCGACGATGTCACCGGCACTTTGCCCCCCTACGACCAGTTCATCGTCTTGGGGCCGCGGGATCCGGCCAAGCTGGTGGCCGAGCTCCATGCCCAGACCGGCTACGAGGTGGCCATTGTCGATGCCAACGATCTAGGCGAAGTAAGCGTTCTGGCAACCAGCCCTGGCGTGGAGGAGGAGCTGGTGGAGCAGGCGCTGCGCAAGAACCCAGCCGGCAATGCGGCAGAGCAAACGCCGATTGTGCTCATCCGGAAGCGGCTGCCGGCATAGAGTTCGTCTGAGACTTGAGAACCTGCATCGCCTGGTGGGTCGACAAGAAGAAGCGCTCGGCGCCCACTTTCTCCACAAACCCAGCCCTTTTGAGGCGATCCATCACCGGCCCCTTCACCTCGGCCAGGGCAAAGCCCACCCCCATTTGCTGCAGACGTTCTACCAACTGGGCCAGGGCCTCCAAAGCGCTGCCGTCGACGAAGTTAATGGCGCTGGCCACCAGCAGCACCTGTTCCACTGCTGGCCGCGCTGCTACCTCCTGCAGGATGGACTCCTGCAGGTAGGCCGCGTTGGCAAAAAACAGGCTTTCATCCACCCGCACCGCCAAGATGCGCGGATCGGTAATCACCTCATGGCGCAGCACGTTGCGGTAGTGCTCGGTGCCCGGCACCTGGCCAACAATGGCGATGTGGGGACGGCTGGCCCGCCAAAGAAAGAGCAGGATGGAAACCAGCACCCCCAGCCCAATCCCCGGCTCCACCCCGATCCCCAACACGCTGGCAAAGGTGACCAGCCAAACCAAGGCATCGCCGCGGTCGTAGCGCCAGCTCTGCAGCAAGGGGTGAAAATCCACCAACCCCAACACGGCTACCAAAACAATAGCTGCCAAGGTCGTCTGGGGCAGGAAGGTAAACAGGGGCATCAGCCAGATCACGGCCAGGGCTATCAGGGATCCCGTGACCACCGAGGCCAGGCCGCTGTTGGCCCCGGCCTGAGCGTTAACCACCGAGCGGCTGATCCCACCGGTTACCGGGTAGCCACCACTCACGGCTGCCGCCAGGTTGGCCACCCCCAGGGCCACCAGATCCTGGTTGGGATCCACTTTCTGGCGCCGCTGGCTGGCCAGCGACTGCCCCACCGCATAGCTTTCTGTAAAGCCCACCGAGCTAATGGCCAAGGCTGTGGGCAGCAAAGCTCGCCACTCTGGCCAGCTCAGCCAAGGGAAGGTCAGGGGGGGCAAACCCGCCGGAATGGATCCCACCACCGCCACTCCTGATCTTTCCGAGAGGTTCAACCCCCACACCAGCAGCGTGGTCAGGAAGACGGCTCCCAGCGGCGCGCCCTTGGTGAGAAGTAGGCCCCAGAGGGGTGGGATCCCCCAGCGGCGCAGTTGCGCTGGGAGCTTCCGCTGGGCGTACACCAAGAGGGCGATGGATAACAGCCCCAGCCCCAGGGTGGCCCAGTTGACTCCCTCCAAGCTCTGCCAGAGCCGTTGCAGCAGCAGCCAGAAGGACTCGGTGTTGGCGATCTTCACCCCCAGCAGATGGCGGAGCTGGCTGAAGGCGATGATCAAGGCTGCCGCGCTGCCGAAGGCCGTTACCACTGAGTGGCTCAAGAAATTGGCCAAAAACCCCAGCCGCAGCAGACCTACCCCTACTTGGATCAAGCCCGCTTCCAGGGCCAAGCCCAGCGCCAGCCGGCCATACTCCGGGCTGCCCGGCTCCGCCAGCGGCTCCAAGCCCGCGGCCACCAGCAGGGAGATGATGGCCACCGGCCCCACCGACAAAGCCCGGCTGGATCCCAGAAAGCCGTAGGCGATCACCGGCAGGATGCTGGCGTAGAGGCCCGCCTGGGGAGGCAGCCCGGCCAGCAGCGCGTAGGCCATGCTCTGGGGCACTAGAAGAGTGGCTGTAACCAGTCCGGCAATGAGATCCCCCGGCAGATCCTCTCGCCGATAGCGAAGCCACCACAAGGAATCCTTGGCAAAGGGCAGGTAGCGCGCCCAGATCCCCTGCTTTGTAGAAGAGGCGGACGGGATCTCGCTGCTCATAGCGTCTGACCTCGGTTCCAGGGCATGCGGGCCAACAGCAGCGCCAGGCCGCAGGTGTTGGTGATCCCGGCAAACACCAGCCCGGCTCCCACAAAGCCGCTCAACACCAGCCAGGCCGGATGGACAAAAGCTCCCAGCAGGGTGCCGGCCACCACCAGGGATCCCGCCGCAATTTGAACCTGCCGCATCAGCGAGATGGGGGCGTTGCGGGTGCGGGTGGTGGGCAGCTTGGCGGCCTTCCAGGCTTCGATCCCGCCCTTTAGGCTCATCGCTTCCGGCCAGCCGTACTCCAGCAACTGACAGCCGGCGCGGATGGAGCGGCTGCCCATGCGGCACTGCAACACCACCGGTTTTTCCGGCGTCGAGGCGGGCACCTTGGCCGGATCAAAGCTAGACAGAGGCATGTTGATCGCCCCTGGGATCCGCTCATCGGCATATTCTCCCGGCTCCCGCACGTCGATGAGCTGTACCCGCCCTTGATCCAGCCACTGCTTTAAGGTCAGGGCGTCGATCTCCTTGAGACGGGGATCCCGTTCCTGCTGAGCGGAAGGCGTAGGATTTTGTCGGGCTACAGTCATTGGTTTCCTCCTCGGGTAACTAACCTTCTTCCTCAAGCAACCTGCTGGGCTCGCCGGGGTAAAACTGGCTATCCAGGATTTGCTCGGGAGCGTAAGGACACGTCTTGGGAAAAGTCTTTCTGGGCAGCTTGGTCTCTTCCAGGGCTAGCTGCAGCGCCCTCAAGTAAGACTTGGAGATGGCCTCCGGCAAATAGGGCCTCAAGCTGGGGTTTTCTTCCAATAGATCCAGAACTTCCTGTCGCTGCACCTGTAGGGTAAGAAGCCAGCTTACAGATCTAGCCTGCGGCTGATACTCCCATTTCAGAAGGTGCCCCACCAAAACCCCTAGCCGGTTGCGCAGCTCTTGCCGCTGTTGCCTGCCCAACGATTCCATCTCCTCAATCAAATGGGGCAGGTCTAGCTTCTCCCAGGCCCGCTCCCGCAGCAGTTGGGCTTGTTGCTGCGTCCAAGCATAGAAATCCCTCTCATAGAGATTTTGGGGTTCCACTCTCAACCCTCCTGACGGGCTGCCTGAGAGAAGTCTACCCAGCGCCAAGCCTTGCGGCCTCCCCCTAAACCGCGGCTGCTGCCACTTGGCCGCACTGCTCGTTGGCCGGCACCGCCTCCTGAATCTTCTTGGGCTGAGGTAGGTTGAGGCTGTTCATCAGGGCGATGAAGCTCTCCCGCGAACGCAAATTTCCGGTCTCCGGATCCACAAAGCGGGGGTTCCAGCGCTTCTCTTCGCCAATAGTGGAGACGGTGTGCCCCCGGTAGTCATGGCCGGGATAGACCAACGTCTCGTCCGGCAGGGTAAACAGGTGCTGGGTAACATGGTCATACATCAGGCCGGGATCCCCGCTCTGGAAATCCGTGCGCCCACAGCCGCGAATGAGCAGGGCATCGCCGGTAAGAACGCGATCCCCATTGACGCGATAGGTCATGTGGCTGTCGGTGTGGCCCAGGGTGGCGATGGCCTCGATGACAATGGATCCCACCTGCAGCGTTTCCCCATGGCCGATAAAGCGATCCGCACATTGCGCCTTGGCCTGAACCGGCACCACCCCTTGGCAGCCGGTCAGCTCGCGCAGCTTGCCAGTGCCGGTGATGTGATCGGCGTGGACGTGGGTTTCCAAGCAGTACTTCAAGGTCAGACCCAGCTCTCGAATTAACTTCAAGTCCCGCTCCACCTGCTCCAAAACGGGATCCACCAGAGCTGCCTCGCGGGTGTCTGGGTCTGCGATTAAATAGGTGTAGGTGCTCGTCTCGGTGTCGAACAGTTGGCGAAATAGCATGCTGCCCTCCTGTCTGTTGGCAAAACCCGAACGCGATCCAATTCGGGCCTCTAGATCTACTGTATAACTATTTAGTGTTAAAATCAAGCCAGCGCATCCCTCAAGACAGGCTATGGATTGGGACGAGCTCGTGAAAGGTGGCAAAGACGAGTGCCAGTTGACTCTGACGCCGGAAGTGCTGACCAGCGTAGCGGATTACTTCAAGGTTTTGGCGGAGCCCAGCCGGCTGCAGATCCTGTGTCAGTTGCGCTCGGGACCCAAGAACGTCACCCAGATCTTAGAGGCCACCGGCATGGGCCAGGCCAACGTTTCCAAACATCTCAAGATCTTGGCGCAGGCAGGGATCGTCAGCCGCGAGCCCAGGGGCGTGAGCGTCTACTACCAAATTGCCGATCCCATCTGCTTTGAGCTGTGCGAGGTGGTGTGCAAGCAGTTGATCGAGCGGCTCAAGCAGCAAGCCCGGCAATTGCAGCCGCTGGCAGCCCTTCACTCCGGCAGGCTGAGCCGGGAAGGCTCCTGAGGGCGGGGGCGGCGCAGCATCAGGGGAAGGCTCAGCAGCCCAAACAGGGCCACCACCGCAGCCATGATCCAGACGAGAAAACGGCTGGGGCGAAAGTTGCCCGCCTCGATTTGCCGCATCACCTGGTTGTAGCGCCAGGTTGAAAGGCCAATTGTCAGGATCCCAAAGATCACCAACAGGAGGCCCAGGTTCTGGGTACTCAAGAGGCCGTGGCTCGGGGAGGGCTGCTCGGGGGAGCTGGAAGCTTCGATCTGCTGCAGAAAGAGGCTGAAGCGGGTGAGGGCAAAACCAAAGGCAATGAGAGCCACAGAGGTGCGCAGCCAAGCCAGAAAGGTGCGCTCGTTGGCCTGGTGTTCCCGTTGGCGATCCGGGGGCAGGTTCATGGGCTGAAGGGATCCCTCAGGGGCTAATTTTAAGGCAGCGGGGATCGGGCAAGCTGGCCTTTTCCGGCTGGCGGGGGAAATAAAAGGCGGTACGCCGGCAGATCTCCACCAACATCAACATCACCGGCACCTCGATCAACACCCCTACGACGGTGGCCAGGGCGGCCCCTGAGTTCAAGCCAAACAGCACCACCGCCGTTGCAATGGCCACCTCAAAGTGGTTGCTGGCGCCGATTAAAGCTGCCGGAGCCGCATCCTCATAGCACAAGCCCAGTTTCTGGGCTGCCACATAGGTGATGCCGAAAATGAGGTTGGTTTGAACGAAAAGAGGCACTGCGATCAACAAAATGTGGAAGGGATTTTCCACAATGAGATCCCCTTTAAAAGCAAAAAGAAGCACCAACGTCACCAGCAAGGCGGCGATGGCAATGGGGTTGAGGTAGCGCAAAAAAGCTTTTTCAAACCATTCCCGGCCCTTGGTTTTGAGAATCCAATAGCGGGAGGCTGCTCCTGCAACTAACGGTAGGCCCACATAGACGGCCACCGACAGCAAAATGGTTTGCCAGGGCACCGTTAAATCGCTCATGGCCAGCAGCCAGCGGCCCAGCGGTGCGTAGAGGAAGAGCATGGTTAAAGAGTTCACCGCCACCATCACCAGGGTGTGGCCCTGGTTGCCATAGCTGAGATAGCCCCACATCAGCACCATGGCTGTACAAGGAGCAATGCCCAACAAAATGGCCCCGGCAATGTAGGAGCTGCTGAGGCTAATCTCTGTGCCGCGGATGATTTCCGTGCCGGTTATCCAAGGGGCAAACAGCCACCCCAAAAAAACTGGGCGATCACCACCATGGTAAAGGGCTTCACCAGCCAGTTCACGGCCAGGGTCAACAGCACTGGCTTGGGAGATTTCAAAGCATAGGCTGCCTGGCCGAAGTCAATTTTCACCATGATGGGATACATCATGAAAAACAGGCAGACGGCAATGGGAAGGGAGACCTGATAGAGGCTCAAGGCATCCAAAGCCTCGGCCACGCCCGGAAACCATCGCCCCAGGAGGATCCCGGCAACAATACACAGGGCCACCCAAAGGGTGAGATAGCGCTCAAAAAAGCTCAGGGAGCCGCCGCTGGGGAGAGCTTTGGGGTCAGATGCGGTTAGGGCCATGATCAAAAGCCGCGTTCCTGTGTGCTCTGTCAGGATACATCAAAACAACTTGTTTGGTATGCCCCCAACTTACCCAGAGGCGGGATCCCTCCGGAGAAAGGTAGTGGCAGCGGCGTAAAATGGAGCTGGCAAGCGGAGGAGAAGCAAAAAGTGATCAAACCCCACTCTGCCCATCTGTTGACCCCCGACTTCCGCCTCAGCTTGGCAGTGCTGGCTTTGGCGGTGCCGCTGTTGTGGCTCTCGTTTTGGCTAGGGTTGGGAGTGGGGTTGTTTGGCCTGTTTTTGCTGGTACAGACCTGTCTGATCGGGCTGGCCTTTACCCGCACGGCGCTGCAGGTCTACAGCGGCTCCCGGCGCATCCGCGAGTTCCCCTACAGCGAGTGGCAGGACTGGCAGATCTTCTGGCGGCCGGTGCCGATTTTGTTTTTCTTCCGAGAAAGCCGGAGCATTCACTTTTTGCCGATGCTCTTCAACCCGGTCGAGCTGCGCATCTGCCTGGAGGAGCGGCTAGGCCACCTGCACGCCCGACGGCAGGGATCCCCTTTCCACCCATCAGGCCGATGAGCGGTTCCGGGGGCTGGGTTTGGCAAGAGGCAGGGAGATGGCGTTGGCTGCAGTGTCAACTGCTGGCGGGGTGGCCCCATGCTTTTGGCTGTCGTCAAGCTTCCCCCTATCAACCAGCCGATATGGCCGACCAGTTGCAACTCCTCCCAGAACGAGCTGCGTGGGGCCACCAGGTGCATGGCTGTCGCTGGACGTGGGCGGATGCAGTTGTCTTCTCCCAGGGGAGGGCTTCAGGTTCTCACGTCGGGGAAGGGAGTTTCGCCCGTCCCGAAGCAGATGCCGTGATCGCCCGTCGCCCAGGGGACTCGGCCTGGGTTTGCACTGCCGACTGTGTGCCCATTTTGGTGGCCAGCCCCCACTGGGTGGCCGCAGTTCACGCCGGCTGGAGGGGGACGGCTGCCGGTATCCTGACTAAGGTGCTGCAGGCCTTTCTCCAGGGGGGGATCCCTGCCAGCCAAATCCGCATTGCCCTGGGGCCGGCCATCTCCGGGCCAGCCTACCAGGTTTCTCAGGAAGTGGCCGAGCAGGTGCTGCAGTCGCTGCCTTCAGGGGTAGACCCACAACCTGCCCTCTGGCCAGATCCTCTGCCGGGTAAGGTGCGCCTGGATCTGCGCTGGATCAACCGCGCCCAGGCCGAAGCTCAGGGGATCCCGCCGGAGCACATCGCCATCAGTCCTCATTGCACCTTTGGCCAGCCTCAGGATTTCTTTTCCTATCGCCGCGAGGGGGCCTTAGAGGATGACCAGGGCCGTCGTTGCGTGCAGTGGTCGGCGATTGGCCTGCCAAAGGCGGCTTTTGACAAATCCTAGCTGCCAAAAATAGCAGCTATAATTGCCCTCAAAACTCAACCCTATCTCGCGGGGGAGGGATCCCATGCTTTGCCGGCTTGCCCTTCGGGGGTTGGTTTGGGTGGCTTTGTCTTTCCCTTTTGCCTTTGTCGGAGAAGCCCCTGCCCAGACCTCTCTGACGGGCATCAACCGCGACAACGTACTGCAACTGAACATCGGGCCCGGACGCCGCCTGGCTCCAGGGCCCGCAAAGGGTTCCGGCTCCGAGCAAGGCCAGGATCCCACCGTTCCCTCGGCGCTGATGTGGGCAGAGTGGCATATCCGCGCCAATGTTTGTACCGGCAACCTATCTGCCGAAGAATTGGCGGAGCTGTTTCCCTTGGTCAACCAAGAGTTAGTAGATGCCGTTTGTCAAGGGGGAAGTTAGCCGGCTTGCCCAGGCAAGCGGTAAGGTGAAAAGAAAGCTCTCAGGTTGCTGCTGCATGGATTTTGAGAAGCTCTTGGAGGAATGGGTGGCAGCCTTCACCCAGGCGGCGGAAGAAAGCCTCACCGCTTTGGAAGCCGCCCTGACGGAGTTGGCGGAACACCTGGCCGCGCCTCTCCAAGAAACCCTTCGGCAGTGGGAAGCCTTCTGGAGCCTGGAGGAGGAGCCGCAGCCCGGTTCAGAGCTCGATGAGGAAACGTTCAACCCTGCTGGGGGGGAGTCCTTCAGCACCAGCCGTTTCTTCGTCAGCCCACTGGGGTTCGGGGGTGTAGTTGTTTATACTTATGTCGCTTCGCCGCCTGGCTGGATTGGGGATCCCACCTGTCGCTACAATGCCCTTTCCCCGGAGTTGCGCTGTGCCGTCAACCCCTATGGCCCCTGTGAAGGCTGCCCCCACTATGAGCCGCGAGAGCGGAGCCCTTCGCGTTAGCCGGCCTGAGGGCTTTCGCCATGCAGGGTAGCCGCCTCATTGTTGCTCTAGATACCGCTTCTTGGGAGCAGGCCCTGAAGTGGGTGGATCGCCTGCCCCAGGTGCTGTGGTGGAAGGTGGGCCTGGAGCTGTTTACGGCTGTTGGCCCTCAGATTTTGCAGGCCCTTAAGGAACGGGGCAAGCGCATTTTTCTCGATTTAAAGCTGCACGACATTCCCCACACAGTGGGGCGGGCCGCTCAGGTGGCCGTTGGTTATGGGGTGGATCTGCTCACCGTTCATGCCGCTGGCGGCAGTGCCATGTTGCGGGCAGCAGTGGCCGCCACCCAGGGCAGTTCTTGCCGGCTGTTGGCAGTTACTCTTCTCACCAGCCTTGGCCCCGACCAGGTGCGGCAGGAGTTGGGCGTTGAACGAGATCCCGGCGACTATGTGTTGCAGTTGGCGCGGCTAGCTCTGGATCAAGGCGTGAGCGGGCTGGTCTGCTCCCCCCAGGAAGTGGGACGGCTACGGCAGGCTTTGGGGCCGGAGGTGCTGCTGGTAACCCCAGGGATCCGCCTTGGGGATCCAGAAGCGGAGGACGACCAGCGGCGGGTCTGCACCCCTGCGGCAGCGCTGCGGGCGGGGGCCGATTATTTGGTGGTGGGCCGCCCCATCACGGCGGCTGCGGATCCCGTTTCGGCCTGGCAACGCTTTCAAGCTGTAGAGGAAGCGATCGGCTGAGGATTGGGGCAATGCCGTTCCTAGGCTGGTGTAGCCGGCGAAGAAGACAAGCGGGCGGGTATCTTTTCCCCCACCCCGCCCGAGGGGGGTGGCGGATAGGTTTGTCGGCGGCTTTGGGGTTGTGCTGCCTTACTGCCACAGCAGCCAGAGGAGAAGTTTGTGCTGCCGATCCGCAAACCTGGGCTGAAGCCCTGACAGAGCAGTTGCCCTTGTTTCTCAATTTGGCCTTGAGCCGCGCCCGCTCAGACTTTCAGGTGGTGTTGGTGGGCCGGCCAGAGGCCGAACTCCTCTCTGCCGAGGAGCTGGCCCAGCTTCTGCCGGATAGCCCAGCCGCCTCGGCTTCCCAAGGCTTTCGCTTGTATTTCACCACGCTGGAGCGCCGCTTGGTTCTGCCCCAGCAGCCCGAGCGGGAGGATAACCCCCTAGCCGGTCGGCGCAGCGAAACCCTGCAACTGGCTTATGAAGCTTATGTGCTGCGGGCTACACCTGGGGATCCCTGGCAACTGGTGCGCCTGCAGGTTACCGGCGCCGGTGTTCCTGTCCGCGACGTCACCGAAGGACTGACCGCCCAAGCCATTCGTCGCTGGCAGGAGGCTGGGTGTCCCTTGACGGGCGATCTAGAGTTGACTAGGCCTACCCTATGAAGTTTCCCCCCGCCATGCCTCCTCAGGGCAAACGGCTGTCTCGTCCCTCTTTTCCTCAACTGAGCCTGTCCAGGGCGGACAAACGTCGGCACCACCGCCCAGACGGGCTCAGTTGGGTGAGCCACTGGCTGCTGTGGGGAGGGATGGGGTTGCTGCTGGGTCAGCGGCTCCGCTTTGTGGGGCAACCGGCTCAGATGCTGTGGTGGCGCGCTGTGCCCATCAGTGGCCCTGAGGGATCCCTGCCCCCTGTCCAAGCGGAACTGCCTCTCTACCATTCAATTGCAAACGGGCTACTGCCCTGGCTGGCTGAGGGAACCGGGATCCCCCCCGAAGGGATCCTGCGAGCTGTCTCGGCCCTGGCCTGCCTGGTAATCCTGCTGTTGTGCTGGAGCTGGGGCAATTTCTGGAGCGCTGGCCTGTGGGGACTCAGCCCCTGGGTGCTGACCCAGGGTTTGGAGCCGGGCAACGAGATCTTGGCCAGCCTGGTCTTGTTGGTCAGCAGCGGTGTTGGACCGGGATCCCGCCTGCGCTGGGGGGGTTTGGCGCTGGCCTGTGCCTTGAGCTACAAAGTTTGGCTCTTGGCCCTGCTCTGGGGGGCGCTATGGACTAGCCAACACTGGCCGCGGCAGCGGTTGCAAGGGCTACTCTGGCTGCTGCTGGTGATTGGCCTCTCCTGGTTGCTGCGGGTCGAGCTGCCCGCCGATCCCTTCACCGGGACAGAGCGCTTTCCTACGGCGACGGTGTCCTATTCGCTCACCAGCCAAAGCGGCCTGGCTGTTCTGGCCACCTTGATGTTGCCCTTGGGGCTGGCCTTGGTGCGGCTGGGTTGGCCCTGGGCGGAACGCCAACAAACCCTGCTCAGCTTGGCTGGTTTGGGCCATGTCCTGTGGATGGGGGTGCTAGCAGCTTGGCTTTGGGATCCCCAGATGAACCTGTTGCAGCAAAGCGCCCGTTGGGGCCTGGTGGCCCTGCCCTTTTTGTGCCTGAGTGCCGGTGGCGTCTTGGCGGAGATCCCCTGCCGGGGCTGGCGACAGTTTTTGGGATCCCTGCTCTTAGCCAGCTCGTTCTTGTTATCGTGGCAAGCGTTGGCCTGAGTTCTTCTCCTGCCTTGAAGATTCGGATGCGGCCCCTCTTAGAGACCCTGTTCGCCCGGCGGGCCCAGGCGGTGATCCCGCCTCCTGTTGGCGCGGAGATCGCTGGGGCGGTGCCGGTAGTAACCAGTTTTACCTTTGGCCTGGCGGATCCGCGGTTGTTTCCCAAGGCCGACCTGGCGCGGGCGACAGCGGAGGTGTTGGCGGAAGATGGGGATGCTGCCCTCAATTACGGCGGCACCTTTGCCGGGTTGATCGAGGTGGTGCAGCAGTTGATGCGGGCCAGAGGGGTGGAGGCGCAGCCGGAAAACCTCTTGATCGGCTATGGCTCTGGGCAGATCCTTGGCCTCTTGCCCCAGGTCTTTGTGGAGCCGGGGGATGTGGTGATCGTGGAGGGGCCCACCTTCATGGGGGCGGTCAGCCGTTTTGCGGCGGCAGGGGCGCGTCTGATCTCGATCCCGGTGGATGGGGAGGGCATGGTGGTGGATCGCCTGGAAGAGGTGTTGCGCGAGCTAGCCCGCCAAGGGATCCCACCCCGCTTTATCTACACCATTCCCACCTTTCACAACCCTAGGGGCTGCACCCTCTCTTGGCCGCGGCGGCAGAAGCTGCTGCAGTTGGCGGCTGAATACGGCGTGGTGGTGGTGGAGGACGAGGCCTACTACGACCTGCGCTTTGTCGGGGATCCCTTGCCCAGTTTGGCCGCGCTGGATAAAGAGGGCTGGGTTCTGCACGTGGGCACCTTTTCCAAGATTGTGGCGCCGGGGGTGCGGGTGGGCTGGGCCTGTGGCCATCCCGAGATCATCCGCCGCTTGGAGATGTTTCGCAGCGAGGGATCCCTGGGGCCTTTTTTGGGCCGGGTGGTGGCCCGATACTGCGGGGAAGGCCGCCTAGAGAGCCACATTCAGCTTTTGATCCGCCGTTACCGAGAAAAGTGCCACCTGATGTTGGAGGCCATCGCTCAATGTTTTCCCCCTGAAGTCAAGGTGGAGGCCCCTGGGGGTGGATTCTTTATCTGGTGCGAGCTGCCCCCTCCCCTGAGTGCCAACACCTTGCTGGAGGCCACCCGAGCGCTGGGGGTAACTTTCTTGCCGGGTACCCACTGCTTTGCTGATGGCCAAGGGGATCACGCCCTGCGCCTCGCCTTCAGCTACCAACCGGAAGAGCGCATCCTCAGCGGCATCCAGATCCTCGGAGAGCAACTGTACAAACTCATGGGCCAACGATCAATATAGGAAAAAGAATCTGCTAGGGCAGCCACAAAGCGGCTCTTAACCTTCGGGGATTAGTAGGTTGGTCGCTCCAAATTGCGTTGAAACCGTTTGCCTTGATCCCCAGCTCCTTTTGTCCTTCGGGAGAGAAGTTGGGGGTGAGGGGAAAGTAAGAGGAATCGAGACAAGCTATTTCGCTGCTCTTCGGAGCAGCCATATTTGAATGGATGCAGCAGCGCTGCAAGCTCTTTGCTGTGCCGGCAGAGGAACTCTTAAAAACCTGCCACTTGCCGTCTGGGACGTCGCCCCAGCACGTTGAGGATGAAAACTCCCGCCACACCCAAACAGAGGAGCAGCGCCACCGGATTATGCACTATCGATGAGACTAAAATAGTCGTCCCTGTTAAAACCAAGGCTATGAAAAAGGTGACCACTCTCGTCATAGATCGCCCCAGGCCGCTTAGAAAAGGAAAGATGCTGAGCATCGTATGAAGGGGGACGAAGAAAGAGTCGGCCCCGATCCACATCATCAAGAATCCCACAAAGCGCAGGATCCAAGTCAGGGCATTGTGTTCGGCAGCAAGACGCTCAATGGCTGCAAATCGATCGCTGGCAAATAGCCGATAAAATCGAATGCTGCGCGGCCCCAGGTAGCTCTCTAGGCTGTTAGGGGTGGCCAAACGACCAAAGACAGTTACTTGAGTTTCGCTGTACAAGGCAGTGTACGAAGTTCGCATATCGCCAATTTGTGGATTGGCCAGGGTTCCCCGCCCCTTGAAAACATAAAAGCCTTCCACCCTAGCTGGGATCCCCGGGATCAACGTTTGGGGCTCCAGAGGAACAGCGTAGGGAGTTTCGATCTGCAAATCTTGCATTCCAATTCGGTAATTCCCAATTTGAGCCTGGCTGACTCAAAAGAGTTGGCTGGAAAAAGCCATCGGTGGGTTGACGTGCTCACTGCTGCGATAAAACCGGCTTGAATCTTCGGGGTTTTCCGTCCAGACTTTGGTGTAAGTATAGATTGTCTCTCTGACTTCCGATCCGCCAAACTCCTCTTGAGTGCGAGTTTCTTTTTCCTCTTCCCATTCCTCTTCCCAAGCATACATTTCCGCCTTGCGCCTGACGGCAATATACGGCCCTGGCCGCAGGAAGAGATTATCGCCCAAAAGCTCATTGCTGGTAATTGGGCCTGTGAGCGATACTAAGCTTCCAAGAGGCGCAGAGGGCGAGCCCAATGGACTGATTTCAATGGCCCCAGTTGCCACTTGGGCAAGGTTGACCCGCCCCTCATTCCAAAACAAAAGCCAGAACGATCCCAAAAATAAAATCAATCCAACAAACACTGATACAAAAGAACTGGCCAGCCGCGAGCCAAACCCAACCCGCTCTACCTATCTATAACGCTCAGCCATAGCCCTGTCCCCAGCGATGACTTCAGTCTAGCACAGCCCCTTCTATTTATCCATGAAATCTAGCCGTTTTATAGAATTATAGAATTCAGAGCAAGTTTTTAACTTTTCCAAACTTATGTCTATTCCAGAAGTAGATTGCACCTCGTACAGGTTATGAGAACCCTATTTTTCAGCTAAGAATTGATTAAGCAATGTCCCCCCTTACAGCCTTGACCAGGCGCCGGAAAAACTGCCCCACGCCCTTCACCAGATGGGGTGCCGATTCTGGGCGAGGCGGGATCCCTGCCATTAGGGTGTAGTAGTCATCCAAAAGGTCGTGCTCTTCCGGAGAAACGGCGTTGTCGGCCATCATCAGGTTGCCGATTGCCCCCAGAAGTTGTAGGCGCTCGGTTTCGGTGGCCTGGGCGAGATAATCGGCCATCCAGCGCTCCGTTTGCGCCATCGGAATGGGCTCTTGGATCAGCTCTCGCAGCTCGGCATCGTGCTCCAAACCATAGCGGCGCAGCAGGGATCTCAGATAGGCCAACTCCTGCGGCTCTAGGTGCCCATCGGCCCAGGCGGAGCCGGCCACAATTTTGAGGATGAGCCGATGTTGGGTTGTCGGGTTCATGGCGGGATCCCTTGTCGCTAGAGGTGCCGCTGGCGGTCGGGGTTCTGGGGCCCTGAGCGAGCTGGGAAGGGGCTGGCCAGGGGCAGTCTCACTCGGCGAGGCCGCAGGCGCGTTTTAACCAGGCGGCATCTTGTTCTGACAAGGTGGCGTGGTGAATGGCGTAGACCTGGCGGTGATACTCCTCAAGCCAAGCCCGCTGTGCCTCGTCCAAGAGATCCCAATCGATCAGCCGCCTATCGAAAGGGATCCAAGTCAGGGAGCGAAAGCCCATCCAGCCCTCTGGCTCCGGAATTGCAATCACTTCGTAGAGGTTCTCTAGGCGAATTCCACCCCAGCCCGGCTGGTAGTAGCCCGGCTCGATACTGGTGATCATGCCTACCTTGAGGGGGGTGCTGGCGCGGCGGTGGATCCCGTTGGGCCCCTCGTGGACGTTCAAAAAGGCGCCGACACCGTGGCCGGTACCGTGGCCGTAGTCCAGCCCCGCTTGCCAAAGGCTGGAACGGGCAATGCCATCCAAGGAGACGCCGTAGGTATCGGGGGGGAAGATCTGACGGGCGCAGTGAATGTGGGCTTTGAGCACCTCGGTGTAGCGCCGCCGGCACAGGGGATCCGCCGGTTGCGGGCCAATCCAGAGGGTGCGGGTAGCGTCGGTCGTGCCCCCCAGGTAGTGGGATCCGGAATCCAACAGAAACAACTCGCCTGTCTGCAAGAACTTCTGGGGATCGGGGGTGCCGTAGTGGACGATGGAGCTGTTGGCGCCGGCCCCGGCAATGGTGTTG
The DNA here is from genome assembly GCF_047502635.1 of Synechococcus sp. RC10B2. NCBI lineage: Bacteria > Bacillati > Cyanobacteriota > Cyanophyceae > Synechococcales > Synechococcaceae > Synechococcus > Synechococcus sp. RC10B2. The sequence continues at coordinate 42,823 of NZ_JANSHO010000078.1, read as the reverse complement.
AAGCTCAGGCCCACCCAATCCCCTTCCTCGCGGTAGTGGGCCTCCATAACAGCGGCCACATCGGCTTCGCTGATGGGGATCCCTGCTTGGATTTGCCGGTCAATCCAGGCCAGGGTGCGGATCTTGGCCCGGCTGGCTTTGCGGTTGGCCAGGCGCATCTGCTCCAGCTCGGTGGGGTTTTTGACCGCCTTGAGGAGATCCACGGGGTGATCCAACTCGCGACAGGTTGCCCCCCGCAGCAGCTCTTGCGTGCCCTGGGTAGTCTGCTTGGGATCTACTCCCACTGGCCCGTAGCGCTCGGCCCACTGGGGCAGTTGTTCCCGGTAGGCCTCGTAGGGCCAGAGCTCTACCCCTGCCTCAGCCAGCACTTGCTTTGCGGAGGGAGTGAGGCGCTCCAGATCAGTAAACAGGGCAACCCTCTCCAGGGCAACTAGCGCATAGGCGCGGAAGACCGGGTTGTAGGGAATGTCGGAGCCGCGCAGGTTAAACAGCCAAGCTACCTGATCCAGTTTGGTTAGGGGCAACAGTCCCACCCGCTTGCGGCGCATCTCCTGGCGCACCTGGGCCAGCTTGTCGCTGGGGGGGGCTCCGCAGAGCTGGGCAGGGACAGGGTAGATGGGTTGCTCCAAGAGGGCTTGGCTAGATTCCTTGGCCAGCTTGTCCAGTGGGTTTTCGCTAACCGGCACCAGCAGCACTCCTCCGGCTTGGGCGTGGGCTTGCAACTGGCGGTAGGTGGCCACCGACACCGTAAAAGGATCCACCCCCAGGCGAAAGCCGGATCCCAGCTCTTCCACGATCTCCATCAGGCTGGGCTGATCCGGCAGGCCGCCTTTGATCACCGTAAACAGGTTGGGATCCACCTCCCGCTCCGCCTGCTCGTGGTAGCGGGGATCCACCCACAGCCAGGCGCGGTCTTGGCTGATTAGGGCATCGCCCACCGAGCCGGTAAAGCCCGTGATCCACTGCCGCCGCTTGCGATATTCCAGCAAATACTCATTGAGGTGCTCATCAGCCGAGGGCACCCAAAAGCCATCGAGATTTTGTTCCTGCAAAAGCTGGCGCAACTGCTGCAAACGAGTGGCAATATCCAGGCGGGGCAGGGTTTGGAGCATGGTGGGGATGAGAGGGAGATCTGGGCCGATGACCTTAGAGACCAATATAGTTCTCTTTACCTTGGGAAAGCAGATGGGAAGAGAGGAACCGGCTACCTAGGCCGCTGGTCAACTGCGAAGCAGTAGCCAAGGGCTTCTGCGTTATTGCTAGGCGACGCGGTTGCGAACGCACCGCTCTAACTCCCCTCTCCCTCTGGGAGAGGGGCTGGGGGTGAGGGCTGAGATTCGGGAAAGCCGGCCTCTCGCCAAGCGCGGATCCCGCCGTCCATGGAGATCACGCGGCGGTAGCCCATCTTTTGCAGGTTATCGGCTGCCAGCGCCGAACGAAAGCCGCCGCCACAATAGAGGACAATCTCGGCTTCTTTGTCTGGGATCACCTTCTCGATGTCCCGCTCGATAATGCCTTTGCTGAGGTGAATGGCGCCGACGATGTGGCCGGCCTGCCACTCCGACTCTTCCCGCACGTCGACCAAATAAAAGGGATCCCCTTGCAGTTGTTTCTGCCTGACTTGCTCGACTGTCAGCTCTTGGATGCGGCTTTTGGCCTCGTTGACCAAAGCTAAGAAAGCAGGGGAGTGGTGGGACGCCATGCACACCTCGCCGAGAACCCAGCTCCCAGGATAAACCCAGGCCCACTCCAGTGAGGCAACGCCAAACCTCAAAACCTCGATCCTCAGCAAGCTAAACTAAAGAAAGGCAGATTTGCCGCCGGAGGCCCCCAGTTTGAGCTTCCAATCCACCCTTTCCCAACTGCTTGGGTTCCTTGCTCTGACTTTGAGCTGGGGGATCCCTTTGCCCAGCAAGGCAGCGGCCCAGGCTGCCCCCTTGCCTCTGGAAAGCGGGATCCAAAAACAGGTCTCCGCCCCGGCACCGGCTCCCTTGGTGAAGTGGCTGCAAGAGCAAATAGAGGCCGCCAACCGGCGGGATCTGGAGGAGGTGATGGCCGGCTATAGCCCCGACTTCCGCCACCGCGACGGCCTGGATCGGCAGGGGGTGGAAAGGGCCATTCGCAAGCTGTGGGAGGCCCATCCCCAGCTGACCTACGCAGCGGAAATTCTCTCTTGGCGGCGGCTAGGCCCTGAGATCGTGGCCGAGATCGCCAGCCAAGTGCAGGGATCCCAATCTTCAGCGCGGGGGGAGTTTCAGGTGCAGGCCTCTGCCCTGGTGCGCAACCGCTACCGCCCGAATGCGGCCAAGCCGGAGCAACTGCTGTTGGTGGAGCAGGAAGTGCTGCGGGAGGCCAGCACCCTCACCTCCGGCTCGGCGCCCCCCACCGTCACCTTCAGGTTGCCGGAGGTGGTCAAGCCGGGATCCCCCTACTCGCTGCAGGCCATTGTGGCCGAGCCCCTCGCCCAATCTTTGCTGTTGGGCGCCGTCGAGGAGCAGCCCGTGGCTGCGGCCGGCTACTTAGATCTAACTTCGTTTGCCCTTGAACCTCTGCAGGCGGGCGGGCTCTTCCTGCAGGCAGATGCGCCGCCAGAAGCTGGCGCCCGCTGGCTCTCGGTGATGCTAGTCAACCAGAGTGGCCTTGTTGTCGAAAGCCGGCGCCTCGTCATTCAACCCTGAGGGATCGACAGCCCTTAAGGACTCTTGACCTGGGTAGTTGTTGAGATCTTTTGGGCGAAGCTGAGATTTGAGAGGTCTGGAAGCCCTCGGAAGATTTCTGCTCGACTCCAAGCCCCGGCGGTCGTCGAAAACTTGCAGAAAAACTATCCGCTCTCCCCCACCACCCAGGCAAAACAGGCGGTCCAGGAGAGAGCGGTCTAGCGGGCCTTCAACTGGAACCTGACTGCCGGGAGGAACTCCAAGCGAGCCAGAACGCGAAGACTCCTCAGCAAGCTAAGGATCTGAGTTCAGGCCGTTAGAGAACAGCCCCGGCGCACAGCCGGCTGAACCCAACTTGACGACCCTTACAACAACTACTATCTGGCATCCGCTGGAACCTCCCTTACTCAACGACATCCTGAGGCTAGCACAAATCTTTACCAAGGTGGCGGGCCGGATCCCTTCCCCTCAGGCCAAGGAGACTGAGAACGAGGCAACGGCGTAGGATAGAAGGACGCCCTTTAGCCTGCTCAAGTTGCCGTGGACTACAAAAGTACCCTCAACCTGCCGCAAACCCAGTTTCCCATGCGGGCGGAGGCTGCCAAGAGGGAGCCCGCCATCCAAGCCTTTTGGCAGGAAGAGCAAATCTATCAGCGTCTGTCGGAGAACAATCCTGGGGATCCCTTTGTGCTGCACGATGGGCCGCCCTATGCCAATGGCGACATCCACATGGGCACCACCCTCAACAAGATCCTCAAGGACATCATCAACAAGTACCACCTCCTGCAGGGGCGCAAGGTGCGCTATGTGCCCGGCTGGGATTGCCACGGTCTGCCCATCGAGCTGAAGGTGTTGCAAAGCCTCTCCCCCCAGGAGCGGCAGAGCCTCACCCCCCTACAACTGCGGCAAAAGGCCAGAGAGTACGCCTTGCACTACGTCAACGTGCAGCGGGCCAGTTTTCAGCGGCTGGGGATATGGGGAGATTGGGATCGGCCCTACCTGACCCTATCGCCGGAGTACGAGGCGGCCCAGATCGAGGTGTTTGGCCAGATGGCCCTTAAAGGCTACATCTACCGCGGCCTCAAGCCCGTCCACTGGAGCCCCAGCTCCCAGACAGCCCTGGCGGAAGCGGAGCTGGAATATCCCGACAACCACATCTCCCCCAGCATCTACGTAGCTTTTCCTCTGCAGAGCCTCAGCCCGGCGGCGCAGCCGATTTTGGAGCCCTTCTTGCCAGGCCTGCGGGCGGCCATCTGGACGACTACCCCGTGGACGATCCCGGCCAACTTGGCTCTCTGTTTCAATCCCAAGCTTACCTATGCGGTGGTGGAGTCTCCCCGCTTCGGCCTACTACTGATTGCCGCCGATTTGCGGCAGCGGCTGGAGAAAGTCCTGGAGACCCCCTTAGAGGTCAAGGCCACCCTGCCGGGATCCGCCCTGGAGTACTGCCAGGGACGCCACCCCCTCTTCGACCGCAGCAGCCTCTGTGTGCTGGGGGACTATGTTACCACCGAGTCCGGCACCGGCATTGTCCACACGGCGCCGGGGCATGGGGAAGAGGACTTCAAGACCGGCCAAAAATACGGCCTGCCCATCCTCAGCCCCGTGGACGAGCAGGGGAGGTTTACCGCAGAAGCCGGCCCCCAGTTTGTCGGGCTAGATGTGCTCTCCAAAGAACCAGAAACCAGTGGCAACCTAGCTGTCATTAAGGCTTTGCGGGCTGTCGGCGCCCTGCTCAAGGAAGAACCCTACAACCACAAATACCCCTACGACTGGCGCACCAAAGAACCAACCATCTTCCGGGCCACCGAGCAGTGGTTTGCCTCTGTAGCCGGCTTCCGGGAGCTGGCTCTGCAGGCCATCAAAACCGTGAAGTGGATCCCACCGGAAGGGGAAAACCGCATCACCGCCATGGTCAAGGAGCGCTCCGACTGGTGTATCTCCCGCCAGCGGGCCTGGGGCGTGCCCATCCCCGTCTTTTACGACGAGGAGACCGGCGAGGTGCTGCTCACAGCCGAAACTATCGACCACATCAAGGCCATCTTCGCCCAAGAGGGATCCGACGCCTGGTGGAAGCGCCCGGTGGAAGAGCTGCTGCCGGAGCAGTACCGCCGCCATGGCCGCACCTACCGCAAGGGCACAGACACCATGGATGTCTGGTTTGACTCCGGCTCCTCCTGGGCGGCGGTGGCCCGGGCACGCGGGTTGGGCTACCCCGTGGATCTCTACCTGGAGGGTTCCGACCAGCACCGGGGTTGGTTCCAGTCCAGCTTGCTGACTTCCGTGGCCGTCAACGGCCAGGCCCCTTACAAGGCGGTGCTCACCCACGGCTTTGTGCTGGACGAAAAGGGCCAGAAGATGAGCAAGTCCCTGGGCAACGTCATCGATCCCCTGCTGCTCATCAACGGCGGCAGCAATCCGCAGACGGATCCCGCCTACGGGGCCGATGTGCTGCGGCTGTGGGTCTCCAGCGTCGACTACTCCGGCGATGTGCCGATAGGCAAGACCATTCTGGGGCAGATGGCGGATGTCTACCGCAAGATCCGCAACACGGCCCGCTTTTTGCTGAGCAACCTCTACGACTTCAACCCGGCGCAGGATGCTGTTCCTTTTGAAGCGTTGACGGAGTTGGATCGCTACATCCTGCACCGCCTGCAGGAGGTGGGAGCGGAGATCACCGAATCGTTTGAAAACTACCAGTTCTACCGCTTTTTCCAAGCGGTTCAAAACTTCTGTGTGGTGGATCTCTCCAATTTCTACTTGGATATCGGCAAGGATCGCCTCTACATCAGCCACGCCCGCAGCCTGCGGCGGCGGCAGTGCCAGACGGTGCTGTCGCTGGTGCTGGAGAACTTGGCCAAGGCCATTGCCCCCGTGCTCTCCCACCTAGCCGAAGAGATCTGGAGCTACCTGCCCTACCCCAAGCCCACCCGCTCGGTGTTCGAAGGGGGCTGGATGCGGCTGCCGGAGCAGTGGCGGGATCCCCAGTTGGCCGCCACCTGGGAAAAGCTGCGGGCGGTGCGGCAGGAGGTGAACAAGGCCCTGGAGCAGGCCCGCACCGACAAGGTCATCGGCGCTTCCACCGAGGCCAAACTCATCCTCAAGGTGGCGGATCCCCACCTACATGCCCTGCTGGAGGAGCGGGCAGCCGAGCTGCGCTACCTGTTTATCACTTCCCAAGTCGAGTTGGTCAAGGCCGGCCCTGGAGAGGAGGATCTACAGGTTGCCGTTCAGCCAGCGGAGGGGAAAAAATGCGTGCGCTGCTGGAACTATTCCACCCGGGTGGGCGAGTTTGCCGAACACCCAGAGCTGTGCGAGCGCTGTGTGGCAGCCCTGGCCGGCGAATTTTGAACGTCGGATGGATTGTCGGAATTGTTGGCCTAGGTTGGGTTGGCCTGCAGGATCCCGGCGTCGGCCTCCTCCCGCTCCAGGTTGCGGAAGAGGGGCGTGCTCAGGTAGCGCTCGCCAAAGCTGGGCTGGATCATCACGATCAGCTTGCCGGCGTTTTCCGGTCGCCGCCCCACCTGGATAGCGGCAGCCAGGGCTGCCCCGGTGGAGATGCCGGAGAGGATCCCTTCTTCTTTGGCCAGGCGGCGGCTGTAGACCATGCTCTCCTCGTCATCTACCGCAATTACCTCGTCCAGCAGGTCGCGCCGCAACACCTCCGGCACAAACCCCGCCCCGATGCCCTCGATGCGGTGAAAACCGGGCCGCCCTCCACTTAAAACAGCACTGGCCTTGGGCTCGACGGCCACCAGTCGAATGGAGGGTTTTTGGCTTTTGAGGAAGCCGCCTGCCCCTGTGATGGTGCCGCCGGTACCCACCCCCGCCACCAAGATGTCCACCTGGCCATCGGTATCCTCCCAGATCTCCGGGCCAGTGGTGCGGGCGTGGATTTGAGGGTTGGCCGGATTGGTGAATTGGCCCAGCATATAGGCATTGGGGGTGCGGCGCACGATCTCTTCGGCCTTCCAGATGGCCTCCCCCATGCCGCCGGCGCTGCTGGCCAGGTGCACCTCTGCTCCGTAAGCCTTCAGCAGCCGCCGCCGCTCCAGGCTCATGCTCTCAGGCATAACGATGATCAGCCGGTAACCCTTGGCAGCAGCAGCCATGGCCAGGCCAATGCCGGTATTGCCAGAGGTGGGCTCCACCAAGATGGTCTTGCCGGGGGTGATCAAGCCAGCTCGTTCGGCAGCCTCGATCATGCTCACGGCAATGCGATCTTTCACCGAGGCGGCAGGGTTAAAGCTCTCCAATTTCACGACGATCTCAGCCAGACACCCTTCGGATTGAGGGATCCGGTTTAGCCGCACAAGAGGGGTACGACCGATGAGCTGAGTGATGTTGGCGGCAATTTTCATGGTTCACAAAAAGGCAGAAACCGATCGCGACAGCAGGCCGTCGGCCTCAAGTCCAGAGCAGCCGAGGGCCTTGTGCGATGCTAACCCCTGCATGAGCTCCTTGGTGCTCCCTCTCAGGATCTCACTGCCCTTGGACCAGGGGATCCCGATGTTTTCCGAAGTTCCGCAGGGGATGGCAACAAAACCCGCCCAGAAAATGATTTAGCTGAAGGGGGTTCGGGGGTAGATCAGCCCCGCACTGTACTGTCGAGAGGCAGTCAGTGCCAGATACCCCCGTCGCAGACTCGCAACAATAAAATGGATCTAGTTGTAGAAAACGGCGTTGCCGGAACCTGGTGCAACTACGCGGTAGGGCATTCCATGTCTGCATCCCTAACGGCACGGCAAAGCCGAACGCAGAGAGTTCTTGCAGAAGCTCCCCGACGAAGCGAGAAGCCCGCACTCTATACGTCAGCATGAGTGCGGGAGTATGTCACAGTGAGATTACACCGGAAGGACAAGTCCCCTATGCACCTGAGTGAGATCACTCACCCCAACCAGCTCCGCAACCTCAGCCTCAGCCAGTTGCGCAGCCTAGCCCGCCAGATTCGCGAAAAGCACTTGCAAACGGCTGCCAACTCTCCAGTCGGCTGTCACCTGGGGCCGGGGCTGGGCGTGGTGGAGCTGACCTTGGCGCTCTACAAAACCCTCGACCTGGATCGCGACAAGGTGATTTGGGATGTGGGCCACCAAGCCTATGCCCACAAAATGCTTACTGGCCGCTACCACAACTTCCATACCATTCGCCAGAAAGGAGGGATTTCCGGCTACCTCAAGCGGAGTGAGAGCCGCTTCGACCACTTTGGGGCCGGGCACGCCTCCACCAGCATCTCGGCAGCCCTGGGCATGGCCATCGCTCGGGATCGGCGGGGAGAAAACTTCAAGGTGGTGGCCATCATCGGGGATGGCGCCCTGACTGGGGGCATGGCCTATGAAGCCATCAACCACGCCGGGCACCTGCCCAAGACCAACTTGATGGTGATTCTCAACGACAACGGCATGTCGATTTCCCCCAATGTGGGGGCCATCCCGCGCTATTTAAACCGCCTGCGCCTCAGCCCACCGGTGCAGTTTTTGGCCGACAGCCTGGAGGAGCAGCTAAAGAACCTACCTCTAGTTGGCTCCAGCCTCAGCCCGGAAATCGACCGTCTCAAGGAGACGGTGAAGCTGGTTACTGCCGTGCAGAACAACAAGGCCGGCATCATCTTTGAGGAGCTGGGCTTTACCTACGTAGGGCCGGTGGACGGGCACAACCTGGCGGAATTGTTGGATGCTTTTGAGCTGGCCCACGGCATCTCTGGGCCGGTGCTGGTGCACGTGGCTACGGTCAAGGGCAAGGGCTACCCACCGGCAGAGGCTGAGCAGGTAAGCTATCACGCCCAATCCCGCTTCGACCTAGCCACCGGCAAACCCTATCCTCCTACCAAACCCACTCCCCCTAGCTATAGCAAGGTCTTCGGCCACACTCTTTGTAAACTGGCGGAGCGGGATCCCCGCATCATTGGCATCACGGCGGCTATGGACACCGGCACCGGCCTAGACAAGCTCAAAGAAAAACTGCCGGATCAGTTCGTGGATGTGGGGATTGCCGAGCAGCACGCTGTTACTTTGGCTGCTGGCATGGCCTGCGAGGGGATGCGACCGGTGGTGGCCATCTATTCCACCTTCCTGCAGCGGGCCTACGACCAGATCATCCACGATGTCTGCATTCAAAAGCTGCCGGTCTTTTTCTGCTTGGATCGGGCAGGGGTGGTGGGAGCGGACGGCCCCACCCACCAGGGCATGTACGACATTGCCTATCTGCGCTGCATTCCCGAGATGGTGCTGATGGCCCCCAAAGACGAGGCGGAGCTGCAGCGCATGGTGGTGACCGGGATCCAGTACACAAAGGGCCCCATCGCCATGCGTTACCCGCGCGGAGCTGGCGTGGGGGTGCCTCTGGCCGAAGAGGGGTGGGAGCCCATTCCCATCGGCAAAGCAGAGGTGCTGCGCAGCGGCGGCGAGGTCCTGATCCTAGCCTATGGGTCGATGGTGCATCCCAGTTTGCAGGCAGCGGAGATCCTCAAGGAACACGGCATCTCCACGACGGTAGTCAATGCCCGCTTTGCCAAGCCTCTGGATACCGAGCTGATCCTGCCCCTGGCCCAACAGAGCCGCCTGGTGGTGACGGTGGAAGAAGGCTGCCTCATGGGCGGGTTTGGCTCGGCAGTGGGGGAAGCTCTCCTGGATGCCGATATCCGAGTGCCGCTGTTGCGCCTGGGGGTGCCGGATGTGTGGGTGGAGCACGCCACTCCTGAAGAATCGCTGGCGGAACTGGGCCTGAACAGCGTCGGCATTGCCGAGCGCATCCGGGCCAAGGTCGAGGCCCTTCAGGGACAGAGGGCCTCGCAGGCTCAAGCTATTCTGGGCAGCTCCTGAGCCTACTCTTTCCCAAGGCCCATCTGCTGGTTGAACTGCTCGATGGCGGCTTGCTGCAGAGCCTCTGCAACAGGACGGGTGCGCAGGAGGATTTGCACATCCCGCAGCAGGTTCTCCCGCCACAGGTTCTCCCGCAGCACCTCTAGCCGGGCATAGCTGGGATCCAGGCGCATGGCCTTGGCCCCCAGTTCTTCCGCCCGTTCGGTTTCGCCGCGAACGTAGAGGGCCGTAGCCAGGGCTAGGTAGGGCTCTGCCACCGCGTCGTTCATCTCGATGGTGCGTTCCCAGCGCTCGATGGCCGCCTCCAGATCCCCTTGTTCATAGTCCACCAGGCCGATGTTGTTCATGGCCGGCCAATAGGCGGGATCCAACTCCAAGGTTTTCTCATACTCCTGCCGGGCGCGATCCCATTGGTCGAGCATGAGGTAGGCATTGCCCAGTTGAAAGCGGGCGTTGGGGCTATCTGGCTGCAAGGCAACAGCCCGTTCCAGGGTTTCAGCGGCGGCAAAATAGCTGCCCTGCCGCAAGTAAGCAGATCCCAGCGAGTAGAGAATGTCGGCGTCGTCGGGAGCCAGGGCGCGGGCCTTTTGCAGCGCTTGGATGGCTTGGCCATAGTCTCCTAGCTCCAGGTGGACGTTGCCCAAAACGTAGAGCAGCTCGGAAGAGGTGGGCACCATGGCCACCGCCAGTTGCAGGCGGCGCAGCGCCTCTTCCGTCTGGCCAAACTGGGCCAGCCGCAGCGCGTCCGTGGCCAGTTGCAGCCCCTGCGCCCGCATCAACTCCCCATTGGGCAGGGGAACACGCAGCAACACCTGGGCTCGAGCGGGATCCCATTTCCCTCTCCCCAACACCATGGCGAGGCCCAGCGGCAAGGTTAGCAAAAACCGGACAGACAACCGGAATAACAGTGGCGGCATGACACCCACGCAAAAACAGGCCATGCCCATGTTAGCTGCAGCAAGCGGGGATCCTTCCTGCCAGGACTGGTTTCAACCATATTGCTATCCAACGCTGTCGCGAACGTGTCGGCGGCCTCCAACTCCCCCCTCCCTGAGGAAGAGGGGCTGGGGGTAAAGGCAGCGATTGAAACAAACTAGAGGCGTCGCCACCGCCGCCCCGACTGGGCCAGCAGGTCTTCGGCGGCCTTCGGCCCCCAGGTGCCGGCTTCGTAGGTGTACAGCGGCGGCGCAACGCTGCTGCCATTGCCGCCGGGCTGGGCTTCCCAGGCCGATAAAACCGGCGTCACCACCCGCCAGGCGGCTTCCACCTCGTCAGCGCGGGTGAACAGGGTGGGATCCCCCAGCAGGCAGTCCAACAGTAGGCGCTCGTAGGCATCTGGCGTGGTTGACCCAAAGGCTGTCCCGTAGCGAAAATCCATTTCCACCGAGCGGGTGCGGATCTCCGGCCCCGGCATCTTGGCCTCAAAGCGCAAGGAGATGCCCTCGTTGGGCTGTATGCGCAGCACCAGGATGTTGGGGCTCACCTCCCGCGCTGCCGAAGGAAAAAGAGATAGCGGCACCTGCTTAAAGTAGATGGCCACCTCGGAGACCTTCTTGGCTAGGCGCTTGCCGGTGCGCAGGTAAAAGGGCACCCCTTTCCACCGCCAGGTGTCGCATTCCAGCTTCAGGGCGGCATAGGTGGGGGTCTGCGAGTTGGGGTTGACATTGGGCTCTTGGCGATAGCCGGGCACTGGCCTGCCGCCAATCCAGCCGGGACCATACTGGGCCCGCACCGCTGCGGCTGCCACGTTGCGAGTGTCGGCCAGACGGGTGGCCTGCAGCACTTTGGTCTTTTCATTGCGCACCCCATCGCCGCGCAACGAGACGGGCGGCTCCATGGCCGTCAGGCAATAGATCTGCATTAGGTGGTTCTGCACCATGTCCCGCAGGGCACCAGCAGCGTCGTAGTAGCCGGCCCGATCCTCCACCCCTACCGTTTCCGCCACCGTAATCTGCACATGGTCGATGTAGTTGCGGTTCCAGAGAGGCTCAAAGATGGCGTTGGCAAAGCGGAAGACTAGCAGGTTTTGCACCGTCTCTTTGCCCAGGTAGTGGTCGATGCGGTAAACCTGCTCTTCCTGACAGATGCGCTGCACAAGGCGGTTCAGCTCCTGGGCCGAGGTGAGGTCGTGGCCGAAGGGCTTTTCGATCACCACCCGCGTTTTGGTTGGATCCGCCAGCATCCCCGCTGCCCCCAACTGCTGGAGGGCCTGGGCATAGAAGTCCGGTGCCACCGCCAGGTAAAACACGCGGTTGCCACGGGTGCCCCGCTCTTCGTCCAGTTGGCTGAGAAATTGCTTGAGGCGCAGGTAGCCCTCGGCATCGCCAATATCCAGGCGACAGTAAAACAGGCGGCTGGCAAAGTCTTGCCAGAGGGCTTCTGGCCCCAGATCTTGGGAGGCAAATTCCTTCAGGGCTGCCCGCATCTTGTCCCGATAGACCTCGTGGCTCCAGTCGCGCCGGGCCACCCCCACCAGGGTAAACTCCGGCGGCAGCCGTCGCTGCACGAATAGCCGGTAGTAGGCCGGGATCAGCTTGCGGGCGGCCAGATCTCCGGAAGCACCAAACTGCACCAAAATACAAGGATCCGGAATGCGCTCTTGGTTGAGGCCAACGCGCAAGGGGTTTTCAGTCAGGGTTGCCATAGGGTCGGCTCAGCTTGGGTGGGCGGGGTTGGGAAGGGTGGCTAGGGGGTCAACGACCCTTCCAGGCAGCGCAACACTTCTTCCACATTCTTGCGGCTGCCGATAATCAAAGGCACTCGTTGGTGCAGGGATTGGGGCACGATGTCCAGGATGGCCTCGGTGCCGGTGGTGGCTACGCCTCCCGCCTGCTCAGCCAAAAACGCCAGCGGGTTGGCCTCGTACATCAGCCGCAGCTTGCCCTCTGGTTTTTGCCGGGTGCCAGGGTAGAGATACACTCCTCCCTGCAACAGGATGCGGTGAAAGTCAGCCACCAGAGCGCCGCTGTAGCGGGCGGTGTAGCCATCGCGGCGGTGGACATAGCGGACATAGTTCTGGATCCCTTCGCTCCACTGACAGAAGTAGCCCTCGTTAAGGCTGTAGACGGAGCCGCGTTCGGGAATGCGAAGGTCGCTCTTGGAGAGGATGAACTCGCCCAAGCTGGGATCCAGGGTAAAACTGTGTACTCCCTTGCCGACGGAATAGACCAGTTGGGTGCTGGGGCCGTAGAGGATATAGCCAGCAGCCAGTTGCCGGCGGCCCGGCTGGAGGAGATCTTGGTGGTCAGCCTCAGGGCGATCCTCCAGGGGCTGAAGGACAGAGAAAATGGAGCCAACGCTGAGGTTGGCCTCGATATTGGAGGAGCCATCTAGGGGATCGACAAGCAGCGCCAGGCGGCTGAGGGAGCAGTTTTCCGGCAGGCGGGCCGGGGTTTTCATCTCTTCTGAGATCAGCCGACAGACTAGCCCTGTCTGCTCCAAAGCGCGGATGAAGGCCCGGTTGGCGTACTCGTCCATCCGCTGCTGTTCTTCCCCTTGGACATTGACGTTGCCGGTTACGCCCAGCGCTCCCTCGATGAGTCCTGCCTGGCTGAGGCGGCGGGCAATCATCTTTCCGGCCAGGGCAATGCGGTTCATTAGAGCACTGAAGTCCTGGGCCTCGGCGGTGAAGCTGCCAAACTGCTGCAAGACATGCCGGGAGAGGGTGAGCACATCCCGCGCCATCTCGCGTTCGGCGCTGCTGGGCATGACCGAGGGAGGAGAGCTGAGAACCATACGAGGCTTCCCTAAAGAAACGCCGAAACAAGGGATCCCTCGCTTCTAGCAAGGACTCTGTCCCGCTGACCCGATGGAGGCTGGGATCCCTTCTACTAGGTAGGCTGGCCGATTCTCGGCGCAGGTGCCGGGAACTTACAGAGTTGCTTCAGATTTGGCTGGCCTTGCCGGGCTTTTGCTTCGGCTGGGCTGGCAAAAACAGGGCTCTCCTCTAGTCCTTGATTCACTAGACATCAGCCACTTTGTGGCATAACCAACCTCCTGCCTTGACGGAGATGGGCTGAGCTAGTAGGCTTGCGAGTACATCTTTTCTGGTAGGCACTTTGCCTAGGCTAAAGTTGGCTCCGTCTTTAGCCGGTGTGCCCGGTATAGCAAGGAGCACCTACCTGCAGCTCGCGGGGAAGTGACGCCTGTGGAGATCCCTCTGGCGGGGTGGTAGGGGTGGACTCTGCCACTAGCTACGGGTCGTGGAAGCAGGAAGAAAGCGTCAACCTGGAGCAAAAGTCCGCTTTTGTCCAGCGTTGTATGAGTCTTTCAGAGCGGTAAGATGGGTTCTACTTGTATCCCAGCGGGGGCTTGTCGTCCCGCTCTGTTCCATGATGGCCAACCCTCCTTCTCCACTGCGCAGCCAAGTCGTCACCCAGGGAGTGCAGCGCTCTCCCAACCGCGCCATGCTCAGGGCAGTGGGCTTCCGCGATGAGGATTTCGGCAAGCCCATTGTCGGCATCGCCAACGCCCACAGCACCATCACCCCTTGCAACATCGGGATCCAAGCCTTGGCCGAGCGGGCTGAAGCTGCCCTGAGGGAGGCCGGCTGCATGCCTCAGGTCTTCGGCACCATCACCATTAGCGACGGCATTTCCATGGGCACTGAGGGAATGAAGTACTCCCTGGTGTCGCGGGAGGTGATCGCCGATTCTATCGAGACGGTGGTCAACGGCCAGAGCATGGATGGTCTCTTGGCCATCGGCGGCTGCGACAAAAACATGCCGGGGGCGATGATCGCCATGGCCCGTCTCAACGTGCCCGCCATCTTCGTCTACGGCGGCACCATCAAGCCGGGGCATTACAACGGCCGCGACCTCACCATCGTCAGCGCCTTTGAAGCCGTAGGGGAGTACAGCGCTGGCCGCATCTCCGAGGACGAGCTGCTGGCAGTCGAGCGCCATGCTTGTCCCGGTGCTGGATCCTGCGGCGGCATGTACACGGCCAACACCATGTCCAGCGCCTTTGAGGCCATGGGCATGAGCCTGCCCTACTCTTCCACGATGGCGGCAGAGGACGAAGAGAAAGCCGAAAGCGCTGCCCAATCGGCCAAGGTCTTGGCTGAGGCCATCCAAGCCAATATCCGACCCCGGGACATCATCACCCGCCAGAGCATTGAGAACGCCATCTCGGTCATCATGGCGGTAGGGGGATCCACCAACGCCGTGCTCCACTTTTTGGCCATTGCCCACGCAGCAGAAGTGCCCCTGACGCTGGATGACTTCGAGACCATCCGCGCCCGCGTGCCCGTCCTCTGCGACCTCAAGCCTTCAGGCCGGTTTGTTGCCACCGATCTGCACCGGGCCGGCGGGATCCCCCAAGTAATGAAGATCTTGCTCAACCACGGCCTGCTGCACGGCGACTGCCTCACCATCTCCGGCCAGACGATTGCCGAGGTTTTGCGGGACGTGCCCGACGAGCCCAGCCCCGACCAAGAGGTCATCCGCCCCTGGCACAGCCCCCTTTACCCCCAAGGGCACATCGCTATCCTCAAAGGCAACCTCGCGCCCGAAGGGGCGGTGGCCAAGATCAGCGGCGTCAAGACTCCCAAGATCGCGGGGCCGGCGCGAGTCTTCAACTCAGAAGAATCCTGCCTGCAGGCCATCCTCGCCGGCCAAATTCGACCGGGGGACGTAGTGGTGATCCGCTACGAGGGCCCCAAGGGCGGCCCCGGCATGCGGGAGATGCTCTCCCCCACTTCGGCCATCATCGGCGCCGGCCTGGGGGACAGCGTGGGCCTGATTACCGATGGCCGCTTCTCCGGCGGCACCTACGGCATGGTGGTGGGCCATGTGGCCCCTGAGGCCTACGTAGGCGGCCCCATTGCCCTGGTGGAGGAAGGGGATCTCATTACCATCGATGCCCCCGCTCGCCTGTTGCACCTGCATGTTAGTGAGGAAGAGCTGGCCCGCCGCCGCGCCCGCTGGGCTCCGCCCGAGCCCCGCTACAAACGGGGTGTTCTGGCCAAGTACGCCAAGCTGGTCTCCAGCAGCAGCCTGGGGGCGGTGACGGATTTGAACTTGTGGGATTAGGCCCTTCACCCCCGGCTCGTCTCCCAGAGGGAGAATTGGTACTTGAGAGATAGCTCCAGATTCCTGACCCTGCAGGGATCAGCCTTGCTGGGTTAAGTGCAAGAAAGCGGCAGAGATGAAGGATCCCTGCCGCCTGATTGCGTGATGCGGTTGATAATGAGGATTCAGCGCCGATTAAGTGCCGATGATCCCGCCGTCATTTTTGGTGATCACCACCACCGCCGAGCGGGGGTAGAGATTGGGGTCGTAGTCTGGCCAGCGGGAATCGACCTTGCCGGCAGCAAAGTCGTCCTCGCTGGTGGTGGCGCCTGGGTGCTGCACGTTGATGAACATGGTGCGCTGATCGGGAGTGGTGACCACACCGGTGATCTCCTGCCCAATCGGCCCGGTCAAGAAGCGGCGAATTTCCCCTGTATCCGGATCGGCAGCCAACATTTGGTTATTGCCAAAAGGAGCAAAATCCCCTTGGTTGAGATTGCTTTCGCTGGTGTCGGTCTGGATCCAGAGGCGACGGCTGGCGTCGAACCACAGCCCATCGGGAGAATTGAAGATGTTGTCTGCGTTGAGAGGCTGCCCTGACAGGGTACGGCTGTCGGCGGAGGGGCCGGCCAAGACAAAGATGTCCCACTCGAAGCGGGTGGACTGGGGACTGCCCATCTCTTTCCAGCGGATGATGTGGCCCCACTGGTTCTTGGGACGGGGGTTGGCGGCGTTCACCTGGTCTGGTTCCCGGCGGCTGTTGTTGGTCAGGGTGAAGTAGACCATGCGGGTCTTGGGATCCACCGCTCCCCATTCGGGCCGATCCATCTTGGTGGCGCCGACGAAATCCGCCGCCGTGCGGGTGTTCACCAACACGTCCGCCTGGCTGGTGAAGCCATTCTCGGGCGTGAGGCCGTTTTGCCCAAACACCAGCGGGATCCACTCCCCTGTGCCGTCTTCGTTGAACTTGGCCACGTAGAGGGTGCCTTTATCCAACAGGTGGCCACCTGCCGTCTCCTTGCGGTAGGGCTCGGCAGAGACGTACTTGTAGATGTACTCGAAGCGGGCATCGTCCCCCATGTAGAGCACAATCGGCTGCCCTTCCACCGGCGGCTGGAACACCACGCCCTCGTGGGCAAAGCGGCCCAGAGCCGTGCGCTTCTTGGGCGTGCTGCTGGGATCAAAGGGATCGATCTCCACCACCCAGCCGAAGGTGTTGGGCTCGTTGCGGTAGTCCTGGGTGGGATCGGCGCCCGTGGGGGTGGCGTTGAAGCGGATGAACTCGTCGGCTTTGTTGCTGGCCAGCTCCCAGCCGTAGCGGGAGGTCTCGGTGCTCACGCCGTAGCGCTTGTGCTCGCGGGGCAGGTTGGGCTTTTGATCCGGCCCTTTTCTGGTGTTGGTGAAGTAGCCGGCCCAGTTTTCTTCGCAGGTGAGGTAGGTGTTCCAGGGGGTAACGCCGTGGGCGCAGTTGTTCAAGGTGCCCCGCGTCATCGTGCCATCGGGGCTGAACTTGGTCTTGACGAAGTCAGATCCCCGCACAGGCCCGTGGATCTCCATGAGGGTGAGGCCGGTAATGCGGCGGTTGAGGCGATCCCGCACCACAGTCCAGTTGCCGTCCCCCTGCTGCTTGATGTGGACAATGCTCACCCCGTGGGCGTTCAGCTCTTTGAGTACTTGATCGGGATCGCGGCTGCCGTCGGGATTGACCGGATAGTCCTCGTCGTCAAACTTTTGCCCCTTGGCGGCAGCGTGCATGAAGCGCGGCTCCACATACTCGTGGTTGAACACCAACAAGCCCTCATCAGAGCGGCCCTGCCAGGGATCCTTCCCATCAATGGGGAAGAAGTGCATGCCGTCGTGGTGGCTGCCCACCTGCATCCCTTGCTCGGCGCCGGTGTTTTCCAGCTTGAACTGTGGGTAGGTGCCGGTGATGGGGGTACCCCAGGCCAGCAGCGGTCGAGCCGTGTAGCCTTCGGGCACCACCACTTTGTCTTCTGCACTCACGGGGATCGCCTTGAAGCCCAGCAAGGAGCTGCCGCTGGCCGCTTTGGCAGATTTGGAAGCGCCGTTTAGCGCCGGCAGGCCGAAAAAGGTGGCCACTGCCGCCGCAATGCCGCCCTGCAGCACTTGGCGCCGCTGCAGGCGGGTTTCCAGAATGCTGCTGAAGGTAGGGTTGGGCGAATGATTGCACAGAGGCTCGTCCCCATGACGGAGCCGGGGGCCATGCGGATTGCTATTCACTTTGGTTCTCCTCTTCTCTTGTCTTGTCGGTCTTCTAGAAGCTAGATGTTTTACAAAAAACATCTATTCCCCGCGTGACTGTTTTCACGCATAAGGATAGGCACTACAAAACTAGTGGCTCGAAGTTAAGGAGAGACCAAGCCCAGGTTAAGCCTTGCCGATTTGGAGAATTTCTTTAGATCGACGTAACAATTTTTTTTAACGATTTGTTGCGATGAGGCAGGGCATTGCTGCGGCTGCCTGTCAGGATCTTTCTCGTAGCCTGGAGAACAGATACACCCCATCGCGATGGTAGAGAAGTCGAAATGAGGTTTCGTTTTGTAAAGCGGCAATCAGGGTCTGGGAGAACTCTGGGCTGCTGCGCCACCCCGGATGGCGGCTGTTGAGCAAGACATAATCAAAGGGATCCCATTGGTCGGGAGGGGATCCCTTAAAGCGGCTCTCGTCGGTAAAGTAAATAACCCGCCGATGGGTGAGGTGGGGGCTGATCTCATGGGTGGTGAGAACGCCCCCTGAGGTGGCGATCTGGGCAAGGGCCTCACGAGTGGCCTGCCAAGTGTCGAGAGACTGGAGATAGAGGGAGCCGAAAAAGGTATACTTGGCCAAAGCCAAAAAAGCCAGCAAAGACCAGATCAGGGCTGTTTTGTTTACTTTCGCAGAAGAGGCGGGAGGGTTGGTCGTCTTCCCGTTTTCGATAACAGCTAGAAATAGAAAAGGAACAACAGGCAGCGCGTACTGGTGCACCAGGTCCCGATAAGCAGGATTGCTAGAAAGGATATTCAGCCCCAAAGTTGGCAGGGCAGGGATCCAGGGATCCCAGTGGCGCCAAGAGAGGCCCCAAGCCACAGGGATGACTAACAAAAATCCATAGAATAGGGTGTCGAGAGAGAAGACCTTGCCCAGGACTAATGTTGGCTTGAGAACCAAGTTTTGGATAATTTCAGGAACAGAACTGCCCAAATAGCTATAGTGAGAAACGGCTGCCGGCTCGCTGCCACTGAAGTGAGGAATAATCCAAAAAGTAGCCACGCCAAACCAAGCCGACCCTGCCGCTATGGCAAGCCAGCCGGCCACTTGGCAGCGCCGTTGCCAGCGCTTGTCAATCCGCCGGCTTTCCCAGATCAAAAGCCAAACTCCCAGGGCAGCGACATTGAGAGACAATGCCGCCTTACAGCCGAGGATGCCGCCTAGGCACAGCAAAAACCCCCACAGCTTGCCAGAGCGAACACAGAGTATAGCGGCCAAAAAAAGGGGAACGGCCAACACTTCTGGATGAAAATCAAAAAGGTTGGCGTTGAAGATGGCTGGGTAGAGAAGATAGGCGGCGGCAATTGTTCTCGCCCTGCCAGAATCAATCTCGGCCTGGAGCGCCAGATGGTAAACGGCCAGCGCTCCCAGCGTTAGTGCCAGAGCTTGGATGCCAAACAGCCAATATACAGAGGGAACAATGCGATACAAGAGACTGATGGGATATAGGATGAAGGCCGCATGATCTCCGAGGATGTGGATCCCGCGGATGGTGGAAAAAGGAACTTCTCCACGGCTAATTAGATAAATTGATTGGTCAAAAATTCCGAGGTCGTAGCCGCCCGACTGAAATAAGTGATGTCGCACAACGCTGCAGCTCAAAAGAGCCAAGAAGGCGCAGAGCAGCATTGCCAACATAGACATAGGCAGAGGACGATTCTTCGACATCCGCCAAGACTGGGGGATCCCACCGGAGCAGATCCAGTTGCTGCCAACGAACTGTCGGTTCTGCCCAGCCGAAGCCGTGTTGCTATCGCAAAAGCTAGGGATTGCTTGAACCCAGACGGCAGTGCAGACAGCTTGGCCCGAAGTCCGAGGCAAAAACCCCGACAGTCTTGCTAGAAGAGGCACCGCGACCGTCCACCGATGAGAAGGAGAGTTGGCCATTGTCTCGGCTGTGGAGGCAGCGCAGAAGCTTGAGAAGGTCTAAAGTTTTGCTTTCTTTCCACCGCCTCTCTTTAGGATACAGGCAGGGTATCCAAAGCCGCTGGGTGGGAATTCTGCATGGGTGAAGCCATTCGCTACGACCTGCTTTTGGTGGGGGGGAGCTGCTCGAACCTAATCCTGGCCCATCGCCTTCTGGATCTGGCCAAGCTCTCTGGGCTTAAAATCTCCATTGCCATTTTGGAAAAAGCCCGGCAATTTGGTGGGCACATTGTCAGTGGCGCTATCTGCAACCCCCAGGTGATTGCCAAGCTTTTCCCGGATTTTGAGAGCCAAGGATTTCCCCACGAGGGGCGGGTGGAGGTGAGCCACCTGAGCATATTGGGATCCCAGGAACGGTGGGACTTGCCAGAGGCAGTGATCCCAAAGGGGTTGCGCAAACAGGGGCAGCTCATCCTCACCCTCAGCCATGTCATTCGCTGGCTGGCCGAAACCCTGCAGGAAAAAGCCAAAGGGATCCCCAACGTCACCCTGGACGTATTCCCTGGCTTTGCCGCCCATGAGATCCTCTATGAGGGGGAGCGAGTCATTGGGGTGCGGGTGAGCGACTCCGGCCAGGTTTATGAAGATTGCGTCTTTGCCGAGCTCACCTGCTTCGGGGACAAGGGATTTATCTCCAAAGATCTGGTCGAGAAGTTTCACCTGCGCCCCCGCCCGCAACTGTGGTCAGTGGGGGTCAAGGAGCTGTGGCAGATCCCTTGCTCACTGCAGGGGCAGGTGTGGCACACCCTGGGCTACCCGGTTTTGGATGGCAGCTTCAGCGGCGGCTTTGTCTACGGCCTCAAAGATAACCGCCTGGCCCTGGGCTTGATCATCGGCCTCGACAGCAAAAACCCCAACCTCAACCCGCAGCAGCGCCTGCAGGAGTTCAAGGCCCACCCCTGGATCCAGTCCCTCATTGCCGGCGGCAAGTTGCTCAAATATGGGGCTGCCGTCATTCCTGAGGGGGGCTACTACAGCTTGCCCAGCCGCTTTGGCGTCGAAGGGGCTTTGCTTTTGGGCGATGCCCTGGGGGTGCTGGATGTGGGCAGCCTGGCCGGGATCAACAACGCCATGGAGACCGGCTACCTGGCGGCGGGCCTCATTCACGACGGCTTTTTGAAAGGGGATCTGCGCATCCAAGCGGCCTACCAAAAAGCAGTGCTGGAGAGCTCCGTCGGCCAAGATCTCTACCGCAGCCGCTATTTTCGGGAAGCCTTTCTGGAAAACTCCCGCCTGCTGGAAGCATACCTGCCCCAGATCTGCCGCAGCGTCGATGCCGGCCATCCCTGGCTGGGATCTCTGCGCTGGGGCCTGCAGGATCCCGTGCGTCGTGGCGGAGAACTCCTGCGCGCCTACACCTTGCTCAGCGGACGGGTCAGCGCCGGCGAGCCGCCCCCCCAAGGCTATGTCGCCCCCCATGCCGCCATCCAAGCGGACTTTGTGGCTCCCCCAGGTCTGGATCCCGAAACATTGACCACGCGAGCGGGCTATTTCTCGCGATCCGATGCCGTCTTTTTTGCGGATCCCCGCTACCCCGAAGGCAACCGGCACATCCTCGAGTTCAGCGCCGAGATCTGCCGCCAGTGCATTGCCACCTACGACAAGCTCAACCGCCCCACCCCCTGCGTGGCCGATTGCACCGCGGAAGTCCACCACATCCGCGAGCAAAACGGCATCCGCTCCCACGCCATGTCGCTGGAAAACTGCATCCAGTGCCGCACCTGCGAGATCGTCTGCCCCCACTTAAACCTGCGGGTTAACCCCAGCTACGAGGGATCCGGCCCCGACTTTTATGGGCTCTAGCCGAGCTGTGGCCAGCGAAATAGGGGCTCAGCCTTGCTGGCATTATTGACGTTCTCTCCAGGGCCCCCCGTAGACGGGGGGTTGGGGAGGACGCCATAACCCCAACTACTGGGCCAAGCCGAGATACTTGCGTCGGATATTGCTCGAACCAATACCGTGGATCGAAATCCGCAGGCGCTCGTGACATCATCATAAAGTCGAGATAAGGCGGCTTATCCCCAGGGCTAAAGTCCGGGGCTTGCGCCGCCCGACCTTTGGTTACAGCTAGAGTTGCAGGGAGCAAGGCCGTTGAATTCCGCCCCGCTGATCCCACCCGCCCCCAGTCCTGAGTTGAGCCGCGAGCAATCTTGTGAGCTCTTGCGCGGCCAGCTCAGCTTGGCCTTAAAGGAAAACAACTTGGAACAGGCCAAATCTCTCCTGCTGCCGGTGCAGCCGGTGGACATTGCCGAGGTCATTGGGGAGTTGCCGGAGGCGCAGCAGGCTCTGGCCTTTCGCTTGCTGCCCAAGGATCTGGCTATCCGCGTTTACGAACACCTGGACATAGAGCTGCAACAGACGCTGCTGCGCGAGTTCAGAAGCCAAGAGATCCAGGACATCCTGGACAAGATGTCGCCGGACGACCGGGCCCGCCTCTTCGACGAACTGCCGGCCAAGGTGGTTGCCGAACTGCTGCCGCAGCTCAGCCCCGAAGAGCGGGAAGCCACAGCCTTGCTGCTGGGCTATGCCCCCAACACCGCGGGGCGGATCATGACTCCGGAATACATTTCCCTGCGAGAGAACCTGACCGCAGCCGAGGCGCTGGAGCGGGTGCGCCTCTTGGCCCGCGAAACCGAGACCATCTACTACCTCTACGTCACCGACCAAGAGCGACACCTGACGGGAACCCTGTCCTTGCGGGAGTTGGTGATGGCCGACCCGGTCCAGCGGCTGGAGGAGGTGATGAACCGGGAGGTGGTGTTTGTCAGCACCCACACCGACCAAGAAGAAGTGGCGCGGGTCATCCAGCGGTACGACCTGTTGGCGGTGCCGGTGGTGGATGCCGAGCGGCGACTGGTGGGGATCGTTACGGTAGATGATGTACTGGACATCCTGGAGCAAGAGGCCACCGAAGACATCTACTCCTTGGGGGGGTTGCAGTCTGGAGAAGAGGACTATTTCGACCTCAGCTTTTGGCAGGCGGCCCGCAAGCGGGTGGTGTGGCTGCTGATTTTGCTGTTTACCAACACCTTTACCAGCACGATTATTGCCGGTCAGGAAGAAGTCTTAAGCCAGGTGATTGCCCTGGCGGCTTTTATCCCCCTGTTGGTGGATAGCGGCGGCAACGTCGGCTCCCAGTCTTCGACGGTGGTGATTCGCGGCCTGAGCACGGCGACGGTGCGCCTCAAGGACGGGTTTGGGGTGCTGGCCCGGGAAGCGGCGGTGGGAGCCATGCTGGGGATCATGCTCAGCTTGATCACCATCGGCTGGGCCTATGCCCTGCAGCGGGATCTCTTGGTGGCGATCATCGTCGGGCTGAGCCTATTTGGGATTTCTGTTCTCTCTTCGGTGTCGGGGGCGGGGCTGCCCTTTTTGTTCCGCTCCTTCGGCTTCGATCCCGCTTTGATGGCTACCCCCTTCATCACCACGATTGTGGATGTGCTAGGGGTGTTGATCTACTTCTCCGTTGCCCGCTTAATCCTGGGAATCTAGCCCCGGCTGGCAACCCCTCCAAGCCCTTGCCGAACTTGGGCTAGGTTGGATCTGGTCTTGTTGCGGATCCCTGCCGATGTCTGACCATTCTGTGGAGGTCCAGGCGGCTCTCCCGGAGATCGTGGCTCGCTTGCAAGCAGCCCTGGGATCCCAGGGGCTGGGACATCTGCAGGTGCAGGCGCGTCTTTCCGGACACCGCCTGTTGCTGCGCCTGGAAGGGGATCCCCTCCCGGATGCGGATCGGCTGCTGCAGGGCCTCTTGCCAACCCTAGAGGAAATAGCGTTGAGCTACCGGCAGCGCCAGGTGGAGCTGTTTGGCTTTCCCCCCAACGAAGGGATCCCGGAGTGGCACCGCGAGTGGCGCTACCAGCCGCCGCCCAACCCCAACAGCCCCTTGTATCGCGCCCAACGCGGGGATGGAGAAGCCATCCAGTATGTGCTCGACTACCTGCTGCGCCCGCAGGGGATCCAGGCCCGCGTCCATCTGCACCCCAAGCTGGGCCTCTTACAGGTGAACTTGCAGGCAGCGGAAGTTCCGGATCCGGCTTGGGCCAAGGACTTTGTGCGGCGGGCCTTGACCCGTCTGGAATGGACCTTTGTGCAGCGGCTGCGGCTTTCCGGGCAAAAGCTGGGCTCCTTCTTGCCGGCCTGGAGCCAAGAGTTCGATCTCAAACAGCCCGCCTTTTGGCAGGCTTCCCCGACCAGGCTTTCTCCCTTTCCTTCTCCAGCAGCCGACGCCGCCGAGGGCGAGCCCTCTCCACCTTCCCCGGCCGCTCTAGACTAAAGGGCAGGGCTCAGGGGGTCGGCCATGCGGGTTGTTTTCTTTGGCACGCCGGAGTTTGCTCTGCCCTCGCTGCAGATCTTGTTGCAGCCGCAGTCTCCCTTTGAAGTGGTGGGATTGGTCTGCCAGCCGGATCGGCCGCAGGGGCGAGGACAGAAGGTGCTCCCCCCGCCCACCAAGATCCTCGCCCAAGCCCACGGGATCCCGGTGTGGCAGCCTGGCCGGCTGCGGCGGGATCCAGAGGTGCTGGCGGCGCTAGAGGCGCTGGCTGCCGATGTGTTTGTGGTGGTGGCCTACGGCCAGATCTTGCCGCCGGCGGTGCTGCAGATGCCCAAGCTGGGCTGCATCAATGTCCACGCTTCCCTCCTGCCGGCCTATCGCGGCGCCGCCCCCATCCAGTGGGCCATTGCCAACGGCGAGACCGAGACCGGCGTCACCACCATGCTCATGGACGAAGGCATGGATACGGGGGCCATCTTGCTGCAGGCCAAGCTGCCCATCGAGCCGGAGCAGACCGGCTTGGAGCTGGCCTCCCAACTGGCCCAACGGGGGGCAGAGCTGCTGGTGGAAACCCTGGTGAAACTGGAAAAAGGAGAGCTGACCCCCATTCCCCAGGATGACTCGCGGGCAACCTATGCCCCCCTGCTTAAAAAACAGGACTTCCAGCTCGACTGGCAGCGCCCGGCCCAGGCCTTGCACAACCAAATCCGCGCCTTTTCCCCGGACTGTTTTACCGGCTTGCAGGGGCAGCGGATTAAGATTGTCCGCTCCGCCGCTCCCCAGTTGCACCCGCCACCTGCCGAGCTTCCCCCGGGCAGCCCCGGAGAAGTGGTGGGACTGGCCAGGGGAGAAGGGGTGTATGTGGCCACAGGGGAGGGATCCCTCCTCATCCGGCGGGCCCAACTGCCCGGCAGGAAGGAACAGTCGGCCTGGGATCTGGTCAACGGCGGCCAACTCAGGGTGGGCATGCGCTTTGAGGTGCTGCCGGATCCCTAGC
Source organism: Synechococcus sp. RC10B2 (assembly GCF_047502635.1). Lineage (NCBI taxonomy): Bacteria > Bacillati > Cyanobacteriota > Cyanophyceae > Synechococcales > Synechococcaceae > Synechococcus > Synechococcus sp. RC10B2. The sequence continues at coordinate 17,873 of NZ_JANSHO010000078.1, read as the reverse complement.
CCCGGCCCCCCTCTTGTCCCCCCGCCTGCGGGGGGATGTAGGGGGGCGGGGGTGGTCGCGTTAGCGGCGCGGAGCGCTTGGAACTACTCGGGCTGGGGAAATTCCTCCCACAGGCGGGTGTGTTGGCGCAGGCTGAGGAACTGCCCGCCGCCGAGGATGAGGTGATCCAAAACCGGGATCTGCAGCAGTTGCCCCGCCTGCAAGAGTTGCCGGGTGAGAGCAAGATCTTCCGGGCTGGGATCCAAGCTGCCGGAGGGGTGGTTGTGGGCCACCAGGATGCGGCTGGCCCCTTGCCTAATGGCGCTGCGGAAGGTTTCCCGCGGGTGGGTGAGGGTTTCCGTGGCGGTTCCCCGGGTTACGATCTGCTGGCCGATGAGGCGGTGTTTGATGTCCAGGTGCAGGACGGCAAAATGCTCCTGGGGCTCCCACATCAGGTCGCCGCTTAGGGCCATGGCCGCCTGTTCCGGCGATTCAATCACCGTCCGCTCGGGGGGTCGGGCCAAAAAGATCCGCCGCCCCAGCTCGATGGCGGCCAACACTGTTGCTGCTTTGGCTGGGCCAATGCCCTCAATTTGCAGCAGCTCTCCGGCTTCCACCTGGCGCAGTTGGGCCAGGGGATCCCCTTGGGCTTCCAATGTTTTCAAGAGCAACTGGGCCAGGCCCACAGCCGAGAGCTTGCCCGGCCCCTGGCCGGTATTGAGCAAAATGGCCAGCAGCTCGGCGTGGGAGAGGCTTTTGGCCCCTTGGCTGAGCAGCCGCTCGCGCGGGCGATCCTGAAGGGGAAGGTCGCTGATCCGCAACACGTACTGGCCCATATCTTCCCTAGGTTTTCTTCAACAGCCAAAAGGGGCTGCGGCGCTCCACGGCCTGCCAAGCTGCCGCTGGGATCCCTGGCTCCGTTAGCTCAGCTACAAAGGGATCCCAGGTCACCAGATAGTCGGGCACCTGGCCTTGGGCTTGCCAGGCAGCCAGCTCCTCCAGCTTGGCGGCATAGGGCACCCGCAGCGGACCATAAAAATAGGGTACAAACGAGCGGAGCCCGTAGAGGCCAACCCTTCCCGAAAGAGCCGGTTCTGGGCCGGCAAACTGGCGGAAAAAGTAGACGGATCCCCCCTGGGTATGCTGCAACACCCTTGGGAAGATGCAGCTCCAGGCCAACTGGGCGCTGAGTCCAGTGGCCAAGAGCAAGATGGCCCATCCCCGAACGCTCTGCCGCGCCCTGATCCAGGCCAGTCCCCCCAGCACCAGGAGCAAAGCAGGGCCATAGGTGAAGAAGGGCCATTCCACCTCGGCCTGTAGGTATCCCAGGGCCAAACGGCCGGTTAGGCTGTCGGGGATCCCCAAGGCGGCCCCCACTTGGGCCCGCAAAGCCGGATCCTGGGATCCCAGCCACGGCAATAGCAGCCACAGGGCCAGCCAACCCAGGCCGCTGAGCAGGATCCAGGCAGTTTCCCCAAAGCTGGGCCCCCTTTTCTCGGCAACCAGGCCTTGCAGGCGCAGGGCGGCAAAGTAGGCGCCGATGGGGTAAAGCAGCGAGGTGTAGTGGATCAACTTGGTTTGCACCAGGAGCGAAAACAGGGCCAGCACCACCCCAAAGGCCACCAAGAGCAGGCGTTCTGCCCGCTGAGTTAAATCCGCAGCCGCCGAGTCAATACTCCTGGGGATCCTCTCCAGGATCCCGGCCAGGGCCAAAGCCCCCCAGGGAAAGCACCCCCAGGCAAAGGCCAAAAGATGCAGGTAGACCGGGCCCGGATGGCCGCTGGGGGTACTCACCAGACCCCACTGGTAGTGCCAAAACGCCGCCAGCCACTGCAGCCCCCGCGCTGTCACTTCCAGCACCAGCCAGGCCAGGGGAACAGCCGCCGCCAGGCCCAAAAAGATCACCATCTCCCCCCACCCCATTGGCGGATCCCGCTGCCAGAGCTTGTAGAGGATCCAGATGGCTAGCGGCAACACCAGCCCCACCGGCCCCTTGGCCAACACCGCCAGGCCCAAAGCCAGCGCGCCCAGAGCTCTCCACCCCTGACCGGAGCGCCCGGCCCGACGCGCCTCCTCAGCAGCCCAAAGGGATCCCAGCCCCACGCCCATACCCAAATTCAGCAGCGGGTCGATGAGGCCGGTTTTGTAGAAAAACAGGGGCAGGTAGCCCGTCAGGAGCAGGATCCCCCAGAGGCAGCCAAACCCCGCCCCGCGCAGCCGCCCTCCCCACGCCACCAAAAGGGCTACGGTGATCCCGCCAACCCAGGCATTGGGCAGCCGCGCCGCCCCTTCGTTGACCCCCAGGGCCGCCATCGCCAGGGCCTGCAGCCAAAAAAAGAGGGGGGGCTTTTCGAAAAAAGGCTCGCCGTTAATTTGCAAAGCCAGGGGATCGCCGCTGGCCAGCATCTGCCGCGCCAAGCTGGCGTAAATGAGCTCGTCCCAGTCAAACAGGTAAGGGATCTCCTGGCCCGCCCACAGCCATAGGCCGGCCAAAAGCCCCAGGGATCCCTTGAGGCGGCCCAGAAGCTTAGCCATGGACAGCTTCTAGAGGCACCACCCGGCCCACACTCTCGGGCGAGTGCAATAGCCGCAGCAACTGGGCTGCCAGAGCGGATCCCTCGATCTCTGCAGGAATCTCCACCCCACACCAGCGGCTGGAGCTCTCCCGCAAGGCCGCCACCCAATCGGGAGTTAGGGATCCCCGCGCCACCCCCATCAGTTGCGGCAGCGGATCGCGGCGGTAGAGCCCGATCCAGCGCAGGCCCAGTTGGAAGGGCCCAGGCCGAAAGCGGGGGTTGGGGCTGCCGTCCGCCTCAAACTTGCTCAGCATCAGTTGCAGGGAATAGATCTGGCGGGTATTCAAAGGGGGAGCAGCAACCCGGCGGGCGCGAAAGGTAGGCACCATCTCGGCAAAAGGCACCTGGACGGTCTGCTCTTCCCCTGGGGTGGTGTCGAAGGCATAGCCGTAGGCCGGGCTGTCCCAACCCCCTTGATCCCGCAGCAGAACCTTGTAGCGCTGCCCATCCCCCCGCAGCCGCAGCTCCAGGCCGGCAAACCCCGACACATCCAAGGGAGGCTGCCAGTTGCGGGTGCGCGTGGAAACAAAGCCGCCGAAGTTGGCCGTGGAAACCTGCCCCGTAAACAGCAGCTCGCCCTCGCCCCAGAGCAGTTGGCTTTGGCTCACCCCGCCCATCACCACATCGTCTAGGATGCCCCAGAACTGGTTCACCTGGGGGTCAGGCCGGCGAAAGTCAAAGAGCATCTGTTCCGTCTGGCCGCTGCGGCGCAGCCGCTCCAGGTGGGCCTTAGCTTCCTCCCGGTTCTCCAGACCCAGGATGACCCTGGCTGTCACCTCATCCCCTCTCTCCTGGACTTCCGCCCCCTGCTGTTGCAGCGCCTCCGCCAGCCCCACTGGTAGGCCATCGCCCAAGAAGATCACGGGAAGAGGAGCTGAAGTCGCCAGGGAAGGAGGCATGAAGTCAACCGCTGCTGCTTGGAACCCATTCTGAACCCAGCGCCATAGGTCGGCAAAGGGCAGCGCTTCGTAGTAGGTCAGCGTGTTCCAAAACCGCCCCAGGTCCCAAGGCATTGCCTACCCACTTAGAGAACGCACGCAGGAGAGATGCTTACAGGATAGCCCCAGCCAGGGGATCCCTGGCAATTGAACCGCCTTTGAGGACTCCTCAACCCTATCTGTCCCAACCTCTGCTGTCCTCTCCAGGAGGAAAGAGATCCCTTCTCCGAGTTTGCTTTTGTGTATCGCATTGCCGATCTCGGCAGGGTGGGGGCAATAACCCGACCGTTGAAGGGGCCCTGAATTCGCAATCAAACTTAACACCAAGGTCGAAGAGAACGCCTTGCAAAACGGATCCCGGATCCCATCTGCAAATGATCTCGCAATGGTCTATTCTTGATCCTGTTGTCGGGTTTGTCGCTGGAGCAGAGCTGACCCCTTTTCTAAGATCGAACTACGGAGAACCATGTTTAGCAAATTTTTTTCTCTTCAGAAAGCGTTCGCGGCGGCGCGTCGTCGGTTACTGATCCTGATCTTGGTTTTGGGGATGGCCGGGTATGCCTGGGGGCCGGCCTTGGCGGCCAGGCAGATTCCTCCTGTAGCCTTGTCGCCAACCGAGTCCATCACTTTCACGGAAGCGCAACTGGCCAGAGGAAAGCAGTTATTCAACAGGGCCTGTGCCCAGTGTCATGTGGGTGGACAGACCTATCCCAATCCGGATGTTACCTTGAAGCTCTCGGATCTGGAGGGGGCAACACCTCCCCGCGATAATGTGTTGGCGATCGTGGACTACATCAAGAACCCGGTCACCTATGACGGGGTAGAGTCCCTGGTGGAATATCATCCCAACACCCAGCTTCTAAGTGAGTATCCTCGCCTGCGCAACCTCACCGATGAGGATCTGAAGTTAATTGCCGGCTACATCCTAGTGCAGGCTAAGACCGTGCCCGGCTGGGGCGGCACCAAGAGCGAATCCCACAGTGACCTTTCGGCCTATCTCTGATGCCTGGGCAAACTCAAGGGGCAAAGCGGTGGCGGGTCCCGGGCCGTGGCTGGAGGTGGGCCGGGATCCTGCTTCTGGTATGGCTAGGGCTAGCTAGCCCAGCAGCAGGCCGCATTGATCCTTACGTGAGCCACTATCTGCGAACCACTGAGCCGATAGAGCTGCCCTGGGATGCGGAAGGGCACGTGCTCACCTTTACTCCAGAGCAACTTACCGACGGGAAAAATCGCTTTCAGTCCGCCTGTCTGAACTGCCACGTGGGTGGCTCTACCCTACCGGCCCCCAACATTTCCCTTTCGCTCAAGGACTTGCGCGGCGCCACCCCACCCCGCGACACCATTCAAGCCTTGGTGGAGTACCAACGGGATCCCCGCAGCTACGATGGCACCGAGGTTAGCTATGGCTGCCGCCCCGTGCCCCCCTCCTGGATGGATGATGAAGCGCTGCGCAACCTGGCTGCCTTTATCCTCAGGGCGGCTCAAGTGGCTCCGGGCTGGGGATCCAACGCAATCGGAGGTGGCTGAGGAGTCGGGGTTTCCTCCGCCGCTCCTTGCAGGGGTGGTGGTAGCCTGGTGAAGAGGGAAGGTGGCGGCCATGCTCCAGAATATCCGCTCCATACTCCTGGGCCTGTGGATACTGACCCTGCTCGTTTTCCTTGTCCAAAACTGGGGATCTGCGGCAGCCGTAGTCGTAGCCGGGCAAGCTGGCGCTGCGATTCCTTTGTCGCTGACGCTCTTGACGGCCTATGGGGTAGGAGTGGGCTTGGGGTTTCTGTATGTGGGCGCTTGGCGGCTGCACGACCGGGTATTCCAGCGACAGGCAATCCGCAAGTTAAACCAGCTCATCGAGCGACTGCGCTTTTTGGAAGCGCAGATGATTCCCCCCGACCACTATTTGCCTCAGGATCTGCCGGATCCCCAGGCAGGCCGCTATTCCTACTCCAATATCCCGCCGGAACGCATTCGCGACCCGGCTCCTAAATCTGCCAATCCTGAGGAAGAACTTGAGGAGGAAGACGACGCGGCCACAGCCCCCAACTGGCGGATCGTCCGACGGCCCTATTCTGCCCAGGAGGAAGAGGAATGGGACTCTTGAACTGGTGGCGATCTTCTGCGGCTCCCTCGTCTGAGTCCGACCCTCGACCGGAACCCCAGGGACAGAATAACTATCTGCTGATCGTTCTCGACAGTTGCCGTTTCGACAGCCTGCTGGCCGCCAACCCCAAGCATCTGCTCAAGCTGGGATCCCTGGAAAAGCGCTGGAGCTACGCTTCCTGGACGGCTCCCGCCCACTACAACCTGCTCATGGGCCTGCTGCCCCACACCAGCCCCACCCAGGTTTTCGCGTCTGAACACTACAAGCAGGAATATTTGCGCTACAACGAGCGCCTCGGTACCCGGCAGCCGATCGAGTTCAAGCATCTGCTGCCCCACCTCTATTTGCCGACGCTACTGAAGCACCAACTGGGCTACACCACCCACGCCATGGTCTCCCTGCCGGTGCTCAACCCCAGCACCCTGCTCAACCGCGACTTCGATTCCTACCGCCTCATGCCGCGCCACAACGACATGGCAGCCATGGTGGAGCAGTTGCGCTTTGATCCGGATCGCCCCAGCTTTTACCTGTTGAATGTGGGCGAAACTCACTATCCCTACGCCCTGCCCGATGAGGATCCCAGCCTGTGGCCCCGCATCTCTGGGGTGAATGGCGTGTTAAAGCGCCTGGATGAAGGGGAAGAGGCCGGGATCCCCTTTTTCAGCGCCGCCCAGTTGGAGGAGCTGCGCCAGCGGCAGATCGAGGCGGTGCGCTACCTAGATGGGGTTTTTGAACAATTGTTCGATCTGGTTCCCAAAAACACCTACATCACCGTTACCGCCGACCACGGCGAATTGTTCGGGGAAGGGGGCTATTTTGGCCATGGCCCCATCCACCACGAAAAGGTGCTGGAGGTGCCTTTTATCGAGGGAAAAATTCGCTGAGGCCCTCACCCCCGGCCCCTCTCCCAAAGGGAGAGGGGAGATACGGATTCGGGTTCGGCTCCGCTTGGAACGTCAGCACGCTAAACCTGTTGGGTCTCCGGTTTGGGCAAGGTGGGATCCCGGCGAGTTTCTCTGCGACTTTCGCCCAGAGAGGTCACTCTCGTGGTCGAGTCCAAGCCCTCTTCGGCGGCCAAGTCGGCGGAACGCGCGATCTCGTAGAGGCTTTTCACCACACTGGTTAGGGGAATCGCGACGATGACGCCCAGGATGCCCCCCAGTTGCGCCCCCACCAACAGGGCGATCAAGATCCACACCGGGTTGAGGCCGATCAGTTCCCCCATCAGGCGGGGGGCGATGACCCGATCCTTAACCTGCTGCACAATTAGGGAGACCAGCACCACCTTGAGGCTGAGCCAGATATCCTGAAAGGCCAGCAGCACCGCTGCCGCGCCGATGCCAATAAAGCCCCCCACCAGTGGGATCACCTCCAGCAGGCCGATCAACAGGCCAAACAAAAGCCCGAAGGGCACGCGCAAAAACCCAAAAATTGGCACCAGCATCAGGGCCATGATGAACCCCAACACCAACTGGCTGATGAGAAAGTTCTGGAAACTCAGAGCCAGGGCTTCGCCGATGCGCGGTCCCCAGGGCTTGGGGAAGAGGCTGAGCAACCCCTGCCAGAACTGCCCCCCGTAGAGCAGCATGTAGAGGGCCAGCACCAACACCAACACCAGATCGATCACCTGATTGAAGGTGCCCAGGAGGATGTCCAGGGATTGGCCGGCAATTTTTTCGGCGCTGGCCTGCAGGCGGTTGAGGAGGGTGTTCACCAGCTCTGTCTGGCCGAGGTTGATGTTGCGCTCTGCCGCCCACAGGCTGATTTGATCCAGCCAGCTTTGTAAGGTATCCACCCACTCCGGGATCCGCGCCCCCAACTGCACCACCTGCTTGGCCAGGATGGGCACCACAGCGATCCCCACCAAGGCCAGCAGCACCACCGACAGGGCAAAAACCAGGGTGACTGCCAAACCGCGGCTTACCCGATAGCGCCGCAGCACCTGCACCGGATAGTTGAGCAAAAAAGCCAGCACCGCCGCCGTCAGGATGGTGGTGAGCAGATGGCCAAACAGCCGGCCCACCTGTAGGGCCAGCCAGCCGCTGATGACGATCAAAATCCAGGTGAGCAGCAGCCGCTGCAAAGGCGAGAAGCGATTCATGCCAGGGGGATCCCCAAGAGCCTAAAAACCCAGGATGCTATATCCACTATCCACATAGATCACCTGGCCGGTAATGCCGCTGGCCAGGTCGCTGGCCAGAAAAGCTGCCACATTGCCCACCTCGAGCTGGGTGATATTGCGCCGCAGCGGAGCTTTCTCCTCGACCGCGTGCAGCATGGCATGGAAATCAGCAATGGCCGAAGAAGCCAAGGTGCGAATGGGTCCAGCGGAGATGGCATTCACCCGGATCCCGGCGGGGCCCAGCTCGGCCGCCAGGTAGCGAACGCAGGTTTCCAGGCCCGCTTTGGTGACAGCGGCCATGTTGTAGTTGGGCACCACCCGCACCCCCCCCAAATAGGTGAGGGTGAGGATGCTGCTGCCGGATCTCAAGAGAGGCTTGGCGGCCCGGCAGAGGGCAATCAGGGAGTAGGTGCTCACATCCATGGCCAGGGCAAACCCTTCCCGCGAGATATCGCTAAAGTTGCCGCTCAGCTCTTCTTTTTTGACGAAAGCCAGGCAGTGAACCAAGATATCGACCTGACCCCATTTCTGGGCTATTGCCTGAAACAGCTCGTCAATCTGCTGGTCGCTTTGCACGTCGCAAGGGAGGAGAAAATCCGGCTGCAGGGGCTCGGTGAGCTGCTGGACTTTGGTCTTGAAGCGATCCCGCTCGTCCGGCAGATAGGTAACCCCCAACGTCGCCCCCGCTTTGTGCAGTTGCTGGGCAATGCCCCAGGCGATGGAGCGCTCGTTGGCAATGCCGGTTACCAAGGCTTTTTTTCCGGTCAGGTCTAGCATACGGAAAGGTGGGGTAGGTTCTTCTCTATCCTTCCACAGTCCGGAACAGGGGATCCTGTTCAGCCGGGCTGATAGGTGGAGGCCACGTGCAGTTCTTTGAGCTGCTTGGCCTCGACGCCGGAAGGGGCACCGGTGAGCAAACACCTGGCCTGCTGGGTTTTGGGAAAGGCGATGACATCGCGGATGGAATCTTCCCCCGCCAAGAGCATCACCAGCCGGTCTAGGCCATAGGCGATGCCGCCGTGGGGCGGGGTGCCGTACTCGAAGGCTTCCAGCAAAAAGCCAAACTTGTCCCGCGCCTGCTCAGGGGTAAGGCCAATGGTCTGGAAAACCTGCTCCTGGATCTCGCGCTGGTAGATGCGCAGGGATCCCCCGCCCACTTCCACGCCGTTCCAGACCAGGTCGTAGGCCTGGGCCCGCGCCGTTTTCAGGTCGGCCAAGTCGTCGGGGTGGGGGGCGGTAAAGGGGTGGTGCAGGGCTTCCAGGCGGTTTTCCTCGGCATTGAATTCAAACAGGGGAAAATCGGTGATCCAGAGGAGATTCAAGGCGTTCTCCGGGATCAAGCCCAGCTCCTGGCCCAGGTGCAGCCGCAGGCGGCCCAGCGACTCGTTGACCACGGCAGCCGGCCCTGCTCCAAACAGCAGCAGATCCCCCGGCTTGGCGTTGGTAAGCTGCAGCAACTGCTGTTCCTGCTCGGGGCTGAGGCTTTCTTTGAGGGCGCCGATGGTGTCGAGGCTGCCGGGCCGCACCCGGATGAAGGCCAGGCCACCCGCCCCGTACTGGGTGACCAGCTTGAACAGATCCCCGCCCGGCTTGATGCGGGTGTTGGAGATCTTTTCGTCGCCGCCCGGCACCGGCAGAACTTTGATCACACCGCCCTCTTGCAAGGCCTTGGCGAAGACCTTAAAGCCGGATCCCTGAAACAGCGGCGAAACATCCACCAATTCCAGCCCAAAGCGGGTGTCGGGCTTGTCGGAGCCGTAGCGGGCCATGGCCTCGGCATAGGTCAGCCGCGGGAAAGGGCGGGGCAGGTCGATGCCTTTGACGGTTTTGAAGATATGGCAGAGGAGCCGCTCGTTGAGTTCCAGGATCGCCTCCTGATCCATAAAGCTCATCTCCATGTCCAGCTGGGTAAACTCCGGCTGGCGATCCGCCCGCAGATCCTCATCCCGAAAGCAGCGGGCAATTTGGTAGTAGCGATCCACGCCGGCCACCATCAGCAACTGCTTAAAAAGCTGGGGCGACTGCGGCAGGGCAAACCACTCCCCGGGGTTGACGCGGCTCGGCACCAGGTAATCTCTGGCACCTTCGGGGGTAGAGCGGGTGAGGATGGGGGTCTCCACCTCGATAAAGCCTTCTTCGTCCTCCAGGAAGCGGCGGATGGCCTTGATGACCTGGTGACGCAGCTGCAGGTTGCGGGACAGGCGCTCTCGCCTCAAGTCCAAGTAGCGGTAGCGCAGGCGGATCTCCTCCCGCACCTCTTCCCCTTCCTCCCCCGAGACGCTGAAGGGAAGCTGCTTGCCCACCCGGCTGAGAATTTCCAACTCTTCCGCGTAGACCTCCACCTCGCCGGTGGCCAGGCGGGGATTAAAGGAGTCACTAGGTCTTTGGTGAACCGTTCCCGTTACCCGCACCACATATTCGCTGCGCACCTGCCCCGCCAGCTCGTAGGAGAGGGGGGCTTTCTGGGGATCGGCCACCAGTTGCACGATGCCGGAGCGATCCCGCAGATCCAAGAAGATCACACCGCCGTGGTCGCGGCGGCGGTCGATCCAGCCGTAGAGGGTGACGGTCTGGCCGATGTGGGCCGGGCGCACTTGGCCACAGTAGAGGGAACGAGGCGGGCGACGGATGGCAGCAGGCATGGACGCGGTGAGATAACGAGGGTCTGAGCCCCTATCATACAAAACTCAGCCCCACCGTCTCGATGCTGCCCCTCAAGGACAGTCAGGGGATCCGCCCAAGGCCGCCACGATGGTGCAGGTGTTGAGGCGCATCATGGCGACGTAGGTTTCGGCGCCGCTGCCTGCTTCCCCCAAAGAGTCCGAGTACAGTTCCTGTTCGGCTACCTGCACCCCGGCTTCGGCGGCCACCGTCTGGATGAGAGCGGGGTTAAGGGTGGTCTCGGCAAAGACCGCCGGCACCCCCAGGGCGCGGATCTCCTCCACCAACTGGGCCACCGTCTGGGCGCTGGGCTGTTCCTCGGTGCTGATCCCCAGGAGGGATCCCCCCATCTTCAGGCCGTAGGCTTGGGTGTAGTAGGCAAAGGCATCGTGGGTGGTCACCAGAACCCGGTTGGCGGGGGGAATGGTCTGAATCTGTTCCCCGATCCAGGTGTGGAGCTCCTCCAGCTCCGCCCGATAGGCGGCGGCATTGGCCTGGAAAAAAGCGGCTTCGTTGGGGACTTGCTCCGTCAGCTCCTGGGCAATGTGCTCCACCATGAGGATGACGTTTTCCACATTGCCCCACACGTGGGGATCCGGCGTCGGGATCCCGTCTTCATCGGCGACGATGGGCTCAAGGATCTCGGCCAGGGCAACCCGCCGCGCTCCTTGGGCCGTGGCCTCGATAAGACGAATTAACCCCGGCTCCAGGTTGTAGCCGTTGTAAAACACCAGATCCGCTTGCTCCAGGGCCGCGGCATCGGCCGGCGTCGGCTCATAGACGTGGGGATCCACGCCCGGCTGCAGCAGGCTGCTGAGCTGGATGCGATCCTGCCCCACCTGCCCTACCCAATCGGCAATCAAGGTGGTGGTGACCACGACGCGGGGACGCGCCACAGCCAAGCCAGCCAGGGACAGCCAACCCCCGATCACCAGGCCAAATCCCACCGCCAAGCGGCGCCCAGCAAAAAACAAAGCTTTCATTTTCATAATCGTTTCATGATTCATGTACCCCCCTAGGTTACACTGGTCTTGATGAAAATGAAAGGAAAATGAAAAAACCAGCGGTTTCTCTCCCGCTTCGTCCGGCCTCCCTGGTGGTGCGGGATCTGACGGTGCGCTACGGCAAGTTGCTGGCGTTGGAGAGGATCGGCGCCGAGATCCGGCCGGGGCGCATCACGGGCATCCTGGGGCCCAACGGGGCCGGCAAGAGTACATTGCTCAAGGCGCTGTTGGGGTTGGTGCCCAAAGAGGGGGGCGAGGTGCGCTACGGCGGCCAGGTGCTGCGGGGGGAGCAAGTGGCCTATGTGCCGCAGCGGTCGGCCATCGACTGGAGCTTTCCGGCCACGGTGTGGGATGTGGTGCTGATGGGACAGGTAAGAGCTGCCGGCTGGTTGCGCCGCATCGGGCCAGAAGGTCGGGAGCGGGCCGCGCAAGCCCTGGAGCGGGTGGGGATGGGAGCCTATCGGGATCGGCCCATTGGTCGGCTATCAGGGGGACAGCAGCAGCGGGTGTTTTTGGCGCGGGCTCTAGCGCAGGAAGCGGAGATCTACGCCCTGGACGAGCCGCTGGCCGGGATCGACCAGCCCAGCGAGGCCATTGTGTTTCAGGTGTTGCGGGAGCTGGCCGACGCCGGCCATATCGTGATGGTGGTGCACCACGACCTGGGGCAGGCGCTGGCCTACTTTGACGAGGTGCTGCTCCTCAACCGCGTGCTGATTGCCCAGGGATCCCCGCAGCAGGTGTTGCAGCCGCAGGTGTTGCAGCGGGCCTATGGCCGTATCCTGCCCTTGGACTCGGCTGCCTAGGGGGTGAGAGGTGGTATGGAAGGGCTCTGGCACACCCTGGCGGATCCCTTGCGCTTTGCCTTCATGCAGCGGGCCCTGTTGGTGGCCGTGGCCATCGGCATGCTCTGCGCCGTGGTGGGCAGCTATCTGCTGGTGCAAAGCTTGGCCCTGCTGGGAGATGCCCTCAGCCATTCGCTGCTGCCGGGCCTGGCCATTGCCTACATGCTGGGCCTAAACCTTTTTGTCGGCGCCTTCGTGGCGGGGTTGCTGAGCGCTCTGCTCATCCAGTGGATCCGCTCCGCCACTCCCCTCAAGCCCGATGCGGCCATGGGGATCGTCTTTTCTGCTTTCTTTGCTTTGGGGATCCTGTTGATCACCCTGATCCAACGGCGGGCCCGCATCGATCTCAACCACTTCCTCTTCGGCAACCTGCTGGGGGTAAGTGCTGCCGACGTGTTGACGGTGGTGGGCATCACCGCTCTGGTGCTGGGATTGGTGGCCCTCTTTTTTAAAGAGCTGACTTTTTACAGTTTCGATCCCCTGGGAGCCAAGGCAGCCGGCCTGCCCACCGAGGGACTGGGCTGGGGGCTGATGGCGCTCACCTCCCTAACTTTGGTGGCCAGCATGAAGGCGGTGGGGGTGCTGCTGGTGCTGGCCATGCTCATCACGCCGGCAGCAACAGCCTACCTGTTGGTGCCTCGCCTGCAGCAGGTGATGCTGCTGGGATCCCTGTTTGGCGTCAGCACTAGCTTGCTGGGGATGTACGCCAGCTACTACCTCAACGTCGCTTCTGGCCCGGCTATTGTCCTGGTGGCCTCCACCTGGTTTGGCTTGGCCTTTCTGGCCAAAGTCATCTTCGGCCAAAGCTAAAGGCCGGGGAGAGGGATCCCCGGCCCAGAGCCTATCGGATTAGAAGCGGGAAGAACGGCTATCCCGCCTGCCGCCGCCTGCGCCGGCCTGACGCGGCATGGCCTTGTTAACCCTCAGATCCCGGCCCATCCAGGTGGCGCCATCCAACTCATCGATGGCTTTTTGCTCGTCGGCCTCGTTTTCCAGTTCCACAAAAGCAAAGCCGCGCTTGCGGCCCGTCTCCCGATCCACCGGCAGCTTGATTTGCTTGACGGTGCCGTACTCGGAAAACACAAGCCGTAGGTCTTCTTCACTGGCCTTGAAGGACAGATTGCCCACAAAAATGGTCATAACGTAGCGAACTCCGAACCTTAACCTTTAGCGCTCAGTTCGGAAGCTCACCTGGTTAGACCATTGGCTCAATCCGAACCTGATGCCATCCACATCTTAGTCTCCCCGACGGCATTTGCAAACTACCTGTCCAAGATCTTTTAGCGGCGCTTGTCCTGTCCCAGGGGTTGGCGTTTGGGAATGCCGGGAGGACGGGGATAGCAAGCTGGTGTAGGGGCGACTTTCTCCAACAGCAGGCAATGCCGCATCCCGTGGCTGTGGGGGGTAGTGAAGGCTTCGACATGGATCAGCTTCCCCCCCAAAAGAGAAAGGGCCCGCTTCAGGGTTTGGGCTTCTGCCTCGGTCCAATGGCCGCGGTAGAGAATGGCGCGTCCCCCCACCTTGAGCAGGGGCAGGCAATACTCGGCGCAGATCTCCGCCGCTGCCACGGCTCTGGCCAAGGCCAGATCGTAGCTGCCGCGTTCCTGCGGGTCTTGCCCCCAGATCTCTGCCCGTTGGGCCACCGCCCGCGCCTGGGCGAGGGAAAGCTGCTGCAAAACTTCTTGCACAAAGGCGATCTTGCGTTGGCTGCTGTCTAGGAGGGTGAAGTGGGCCTGGGGCAGGGCGATCTGGGCCGGGATCCCTGGAAACCCTGCCCCGGTGCCGATGTCGATCCCGCGCCAGGGCTGAGCTTGGATTTCATCCCAGGATCCCAGCAGGCGCAGGCCCCGCAGCGAGTCCCACAGGTGTTTCTCCCAAAAATCGATGGGATCGGTGATGCGGGTGAGGTTTTGGGTGCGGTTTCCGGCCATCACCAGGGAATAGAGCTGTTGCAGTTGCTGCTGCTGCGGCTCAGAAGGCTGCCAGCCCAGATCCACCAGCCAGCTTGACCACAGGGCCTCCAGTTCTGGGGGCTCAGAAGCAGGCGGGTCAGCCTTCTTCATCCCAGGGATCGCAGCCATGGCAATCCCAGTTTTAAGCCGGCGGGGATGGCTTTGTCGGCCCAGCCCTTGAGCTCTTCGGCCAAGCCCTGCAAAGAGCGATCGGCCCCCAGCAGCTCCTGGTTCAGGCAAACCAACTCCTGCAAATCCAGCTCCTGACAGTGGATCCCCTCTTCCACCAGCAGGTTAATCGGCTGTGGCTGGGCCTGGAAGGATTGACGGGAGGCCAACTCCAGCTCCACATCCAGAAGCACCTGCTCCAGTCGCTCCACCTGCTCTTGCATCTGCGCCAGCAGGGCTGCCAACTGTTGGCAGTAGTGGTGAACCCGCTGGGCATAGACCTTGAGCGGCAAGGTCAGCGGCAACAGCGATTCAGAGAGCACCTGGATCAGGTGCTGGGCTTCCAGCTCTTCCAGTTGTAGGTCTTGCCAAATGGCCTGATAGAGGCGCAGCGAATGGCGGCAGCTTTCCAGGCGCCGGTAGCAGGGCTGTAACACCGAGGCTCGCAGCTCCTGCAGATAATCCCTCCACAGCTGCCCCACCTCCACGATCCAGTGGGAGCGAAGAAAACTCCACCCCTGAGCCAACAGCCAACTCATCACCAGGCCCGCCAATAACTGGTTTTTTTGTCGTAACAGGAAAGGCGAAAGCTGCTCTCCCCAGATGGCCAGACCCAGCCAGAGCAGGGCGGCCAAAGCCAAGTGGGGCAAGCTGATCATCTCGGCCAAAAGCTGGGCAGAGCAGCGCTGGCGCAGCATCCAGACCATCCCAGCGCCCAAGCTGTAGAGTCCTCCCCCCAACAGCGGGATCACCACCAGCCATAGGGGTTGCCCTCTCCCCAAGTGCAGCAACGACCCACCCTCGCTCAGCGCATCCCAACTGAGCAAGTACAAGGCCAACAAAGCCAAAACCACACCCCACCCTTGCTGCCGCTTGAGACGGCGAGCCAGCAGACGACGGCGACGACGAAGATACGTTTGAAAGGACTCAGCAACAACGGACATAAAACGATGGCACTGCGGATCTTTGCCAGTATCTCCACCGGTCTGGATGGCTTCTTTTTTCGATCATAAGTCTTGCCTTTACCTGGTCATCTGGGTTCCCCGTTGCGATGGTTGCTGGGAATCATTGCCTAGCCAGTGAGCGGTTTTTTAGCGAAAACTCTCTTCCCACCCGATAGGGACTCTCCAGGACAGGCAACTGCAAGCAAGCGCCTCCATCCCTGTTACGATGGAAGAGCCCTTAATGTTTCTTATCCACAGCCGAGTTAGTCGCTAGGCCCGGCTTTCTCATTCTGCACTTGCGAGGTTTTGTGAACTCTTCTACCTCTCCCCTCCCTCCCGGCCTTTTTCCTTCCTCCCTCAAGGTGCAGCGCCAGATGATTGTTATTCTCGATTTTGGATCCCAGTACTCTGAGCTCATTGCCCGGCGTATTCGCGAAACCCACGTCTATTCGGAAATCCTTTCCTACCGCACCACTGCCGAGCAACTGCGGCAACTGCGGCCCCAGGGCATCATCCTCTCCGGCGGCCCCAACTCGGTCTATGAGCCGGGCGCTCCCGCTTGTGACCTGGAGATCTGGAACTTGGGGATCCCCATCCTGGGCGTGTGCTACGGTATGCAGCTTATGGTGCAGCAGTTGGGGGGCAAGGTGGAGCCGGCCCAGAAGGGGGAATACGGCCGTGCCGCCCTGCACATTTTGGATCCCACCGATCTGCTCACCAACCTGCCAGAAAGCAGCATCATGTGGATGAGCCACGGAGACTCGGTGACCGAGTTGCCCCCGGGCTTTCATTCGCTGGCTTACACTGACAACACCCCCTTTGCCGCCATTGCCGATCCGGCGCGCCGTCTCTACGGGGTGCAATTTCACCCAGAGGTGGCCCACTCGGAGGCCGGTGCCTTTCTCATTCGCAATTTTGTCTATCACATCTGCGGCTGCGAGCCCACCTGGACAACGGAAGCTTTTCTGGAGGAGGCCATTCGGGAAGTCCGTGCCCGCGTGGGCGACAAGAGGGTGCTGTTGGCCCTTTCGGGGGGGGTGGACAGCTCTACTTTGGCTTTTCTGCTACACAAGGCCATTGGGGATCAGCTCACCTGCGTGTTCATCGACCAGGGGTTCATGCGCAAAGATGAGCCGCAGCGGCTGCTGCGCCTTTTCCAAGAGCAATTTCACATCCCTGTCCACTACGTGGACGGACAAGAGCGCTTTCTCCGCCAGTTGCAGGGGGTCACCGATCCCGAGGAGAAGCGCAAACGCATCGGGGCAGAGTTTATTCGCGTGTTTGAGGAGGAGTCGCAGCGGCTGGGCCCCTTCGAGTACCTGGCCCAGGGCACCCTTTACCCCGATGTGATCGAGTCGGCCAACACCAATGTGGATCCGGTTACCGGAGAGCGCATTGCCGTCAAGATCAAAAGCCACCACAACGTCGGCGGCTTGCCGGAGAATCTGCGCTTTAAGCTGGTAGAACCTCTGCGCAAGCTCTTCAAAGATGAGGTACGGCAACTGGCCCGTTCGTTGGGCTTGCCGGAAGAAATTGTTGGCCGCCATCCTTTCCCGGGGCCGGGCCTGGCCATCCGCATTGTGGGCGAGGTCACCAAAGAGCGGCTGGAGATCCTGCGCGAGGCCGACATGATTGTCCGCCAGGAGATCAACCGCTCCGGCTACTATCCCAAGCTGTGGCAAGCCTTTGCCGTGTTGCTGCCGGAAGTGCGCTCGGTGGGGGTGATGGGGGATAAGCGCACCTATGCCTGCCCGGTGGTGGTGCGACTGGTCACCAGCGAAGACGGCATGACGGCGGACTGGGCTAGGGTGCCCTACGACCTCTTGGCCACCATCTCCAACCGCATCGTCAACGAGGTGCCGGGCGTCAACCGCGTAGTCTACGACATCACCTCCAAGCCCCCCGGCACCATCGAGTGGGAGTGATGCTGGTCGGGCGGGATCCCTTGCCTCTGGCCTCAAGGCCGGACTGGAGCGATTACCTATGGCCTGCTTCCGGCAGGGAATAGGAAGGGCTTGAGCTGAAAGGCTGAGCGGCTTGCACTTCCATACGGGCCAGGGTTGTGGCCGCGTCGGCCAGTTGTAGGGCTAGGTTGGCACGGCTAATCGGATCCCGGGCATTCCAGAGATCTTGTCCCAGACAAAACACTCGATAGCGAAAAGCTTTGATGGAGTGCGATGGGATCACTTTGACGGTCATGGTTACAACCTTTTTTCCACAGCAATCTGAGCGTTCAGCAGAACCCGCTCCGGCTCGAGGTAAACAAATGTTACCAAAACAACTTCGTTGGCACCCCTAATCGCAACCGGGCAGGTGGCTTTTTGCGGTTCCACCCGTTCATGCCGTACCCCCACAGTGTATTCTCCAATCGGCAGGTCATCAAAGCCGGCGTCGGCGTAGATTAACTCGATGGTTTCTTCGGCAATCAGTTGCCCCTCCCGCTCCAGAAAGGCGACAAAAGGGATCCCGTCGATGGAAGTGAGGGCGTTGTTGGCCTGGTTGCGGATCATCACAAAGATGTCGGACATAGCTGGGATGCCGCTCCGAAAGACTTATGCAACGCTGAACAAAGCAGAACTTTGCCCAGCA